>SKJM01000493.1 GCA_007122045.1 Planctomycetales bacterium
GCCTGATAGGTGGTAGAATCCATGGATGTCTTCGACGTCGTCTTACTGGTGGCGGCCGCGTTCGTGGCCGTTTGGGCTCTGGTACGCCTCATGACGAAGCGGCGGGACCAGTTGATTGAACAGTTCCGCGAGGAAGTCAAGCGGGAAAAGGAGGCCATGGAAGCCGAGCGCGAGCGGAAGGCCTTCGAGGATATCGGGAGGAAATCGGCATAAACCAATGCCCCGTCGCGTGTATATCGAAACAGTCGGCTGCCAGATGAACGTGCTCGACAGCGAACTGCTGGCCGCCGCCCTGCAAGAGGCCGGGTTCGAACTGGCCGCAGCCCGCCGCGCCGCCGACGTGGTGCTGTTCAACACGTGCAGCGTGCGCCAGCACGCCGAGGACAAGGTCTATAGCGCCCTCGGCCGGCTGAAGCACCTGAAGGACCAACGGCCGGGAACGATCATCGGGGTGCTGGGCTGCATGGCCCAAAAGGACTGCGAGACGATCTTTCGGCGCGCCCCGCACGTCGATCTGGTCGTCGGCCCAGGGCAGATCAGCCGCGTGCCCGAACTGATCGAACGGGCGGCCGGCGGCGGTGGCCCGCACGTGGCGCTGAGTGCCGACCGCAACGCGGGCAGCCGGGCGGAGGTGGCCGCCAGCTTCGCCCGGGCCGACTTCGCCGCTCCCCCGTCCCGCCCGGCGGGCCCCCAGGCGATGGTCCGCGCCATGTTCGGCTGCGACAATTTCTGCACGTATTGCATTGTGCCCAGCGTCCGCGGTCCTGAGCAGTGCCGCCCGGCGCGGGAAATCGTCGCCGAGGTGCGGCGGCTGGCCGAGGGCGGCTGCCTGGAGGTAACCCTCTTGGGGCAGGCGGTGAACCAGTACTACGACACCAGCGAGGGGCCCACCGTCCGGCTGAGCGACCTGCTCGGCCGGCTGAACGAGATAAGCGGACTGCGGCGAATTCGCTTTGTAACCAGCCACCCGAGGTCCATGTCCGACGACTTGCTGGCCGCCGTGCGCGACCTCGACAAGGTATGCCCTTACCTACACGTGCCGGCTCAGAGCGGCTCGGATACCGTGCTCGCCCGCATGAAACGCGGCTACACGGCGGGGTTCTACCGCGACATGCTCCGGCGCATTGCCCAGACGGTGCCCGGCGCGGCGGTTACCAGCGATTTCATCGTCGGCTTCTGCGGCGAAACGGAGGCCGACTTCGACCAGACGGTCGCCCTGGTGCGCGAAGGGCGGTTCAAGAACAGTTTCATCTTCAAGTACAGCCCCCGGCCCGGCACCCGGGCCGCTGAACATTACGCCGACGACGTGCCCGAGGAAGTGAAACGCCGGCGCAACAACGAACTGCTCGCCGTGCAAAACGCCGTCAGCCTGGAAGCCAACCGGCGTTTCGTGGGCCGGCGGGTCGAGGTGCTCGTCGAGGGGCCGAGCAAAACGGCCCGAAAACGCGGGCACACCGGCGCCGTGCGGCAGCTTTCCGGCCGCACGGCCTGCGACCGTATCGTCGTATTCGACGGACCGGCCGCCTTGGCCGGGCAGTTGGCCGACGTGATGATCGAGCGGGCCGAGCCGGTCACGCTGTTCGGGCGAATCGGCGAGCGGGGGGCGTGAGGCCCTGGTTCCGGCGAACGCGGCCCAGCTCCAGCCCGGCGCCATGCTCCAAGTTCAGGCTCCAGGGCCGTACGACCGCGCCGAAAAAGATGCCGGGCAGGGTGCGGCTGCTTCCTTGACGGGGCGAAGCCCATCTGCTACGATGTCGGGACGTTTTGCGCCCATTACTCATGCCGGAGGAGAGCCATGAATACCGACGAACCCTGCCTCGATCACGGCGGCAATTCCAATCGCCGGCGGTTTCTCGCGCAGCTAGGCCGCGGTGTGGCGGCCGGCGCCGCCGGAAGCGGTACGCTCGGCCAGGGGAGCGGCGCCGCGGCCGACGAGCCCGTCGAAGGGCGGGTGCGCCACCGCAAGCTCGGCCGCACCGGCCTGTCGGTGTCCGAAATCGGGTTCGGAGGCCATAGCTGGTCTTACAAACGTGTGCCCGACGGCGATGAATACCGCCGGGTAACCATTGACGAGGCGGTCGAGATCATCGCCGCCGGGCTCGACATGGGTGTGAACTTCTTCGACTCCTGCACCCCGGAACTCGAGTCGACCATTCCCGGCGAGGCGCTCAAACGCCTGGGGCGCCGCGACGAGGCCGTCATCTGCGCCCGCCCCTCGCACCGGATGAAAGGCGTGCCGGCTGACAAGCAGGAGGTGTTCAAGTGGACCGAGGACCGGCTCCGCATGTGGCAGATCGACTGCATCGACCTGCTGCTGTTGAGCAACGAGGTGAACGTGACGCCGCAGTCGGGCTACTGGGACATGTCGTATTCGATCGAAGCGCTGGAGCAGCTCAAGCAGCAGGGCAAAATCCGCTTCACCGGCTTCGGCAGCCACTTCGAGCCCAAATGGTTCTTTGTCGCCTTTCAGCGATTCGCCAAGCATTTCGACTGCTGCTCGATGCCGTACAACATCCGGCACCGCGTGGCCGAGGCGGTCATGCCGGCGGCCAAGCAGGCGGGGCTGGGGGTGATTACCATCAAGCCGTTCGCCCGCGGCTCGTTGCTGCGCAACCGCGACCTCGACGGGGCCGAGGCCACGCTGCCGCGCGACATGATCGCCTTCGTGCTCGAGAACTCCTCGGTCGACGTATGCCTGTGCGGCCTCCATACGATCGAGCAGATGAAGATGAACTTCAGCGCGTCGTGGACCCGCCTTACGCCGGAAGATCACGACCGGTTGCGGCAGCTTTCCATGGCCACCGCGGTACCGCACGGCGAACACGCCTGGCTCGAGGAGGGATGGCGCTATGTATGAAGCCGGCCTGTTCGGCGCGGCGCCGCTCGGCGCCCGGGCACGGCGGCTGGCCGGCAGCGCCGTCCTGGTTGCGGCGGTGAC
>SKJM01000281.1 GCA_007122045.1 Planctomycetales bacterium
AAGCGCCTCGGCAATTGCCCGCCCCAAGCCGGTCGCCGCGCCGGTGACCAAAGCCACCTTGTCGGTCAGTGCGAGGTTCATGGTGTATCCAGCATCTCGATGGTTTCGCGGATGAAGGGCGCTTGCAGGGTAATGGCCAGAGCCAACGGCATGTGGGTAACGCGCTCCTCGAACGGTGTTCGCGAACGGTCGGTCTGCCGCTGCATTCCGGTCACAATGCCCACGACCACGGCCCGGTTCTCGTGAACGAGCACGACCGGCGCGCCACTGTCGCCGCCGAAGGTTGTCGCGTTGACAAACATCGTCCGTGCGCTCTGGACCGGCGTCAGCGGATGGGTTGCCACCGTGCCCCGGCGGAGCACGGGCCAGCCGGCGTCGTCGCCCTCCAGCGTGGCGGGGTAACCGGGGATGAACACGTCGCTACCCACGTGCAGTTTGCCCTCCGACGCCCACGAAGCGTCGGCCACCTGTGCGAAGCACAGCGGCTTGGCCGCCGTTTTTTCGGGCAGGTCGACGGGGAGGGCGGCGATATCCAAGTCGGGGTGGCGCAGCCATAAGGGTTTGTCGCCTTCGCGCAAAGCAATGGTGGTTTCCTTGCGCGCGTAGGTTGCTTCGTCGTTCCGCACCCGCAGCACGAGCGTAATGGCGGCTTCCGGCATTTGCTCCAGGCAGTGCGCCGCCGTCGCCAGTACCTTCGACGATGCCTCCTGCCCGTCGGCCGGCTCGAGCCCGACGAGAAACGCCGTGGCGGACGTCCGGCCGTTGGTAATGCGGAATGTCGCCGCGACGGCGTGCTCGATCGGATTCGCCTCGCCGGCAACCCCAACGGCGGTGAACACGACAAGGCACCACGCCGGCACTACGACATTGCAGGAATCGTAACCGTTCCCAGGGGGACTGGCCCAATTTTCGCGGCATAAAATGCGTTTTTGCGCAATGATCCACCGTTTCCGCCGCGAAAATGGGACTGGCCCCTTCGCATCGAGCGGAGAAAACAGCCCGCACCGCCCCGTGAACGGTTACCGACGGACGATGGTTCCTATTGTACTCCAATCGCTCGGAGAAATCTGCCCATTGTAGCAGGCCCACGCCGCCCGCCCGCCTACAGTATAAGGTGCCGTATCGTGCGGAAACGCAACCGATCACGGGCGTGCCGCCGTCGCTACGCGACGAAGGCGGCGATCTCGTCGAACGCGGCCTTGAGGGTGTCCATGCCGGTGGCGAACGAGATGCGGGCGTAGCCCTCGCTGCCGAAGGCCGAGCCCATTACCGTGGCCACGCCGCGTTGGGCCAGCAGTTCGATGCACCACTGCGCCGAATTGTCGACCTGCACGCCGCCGTACTTCCGGCCGAGGTGGTCGCGGATGTTGATGAATGCGTAGAACGCGCCGGCCATTTCCGCGCAGCTCAGCCCCGGGATGCCGGCGATGCGCTCGATCACGTACGCGCGCCGCCGGACGAACTCGGCCAGCATGTCGGCGACACACGTCTGCGGGCCCTCCAGCGCCGCCACCGCCGCGTACTGGCTAATGCTGCACGGGTTGGAGGTCTGCTGGCTCTGGAGGCTGCCCATGGCCGAGGCCACGTGCGCGGGGGCCAGGGTCCAGCCGATCCGCCAGCCGGTCATCGCGTAGGTCTTGCTCACCCCGTTGACCAGGATCGTACGTTCCGGCAGGCCCGGCCGCACCGTCGCGAAGCTGGCGAATGTGTGGCCCGGGTACACCAGCCGCTCGTAAATTTCGTCGGCCACCACCAGCAGGTCGCGTTCGATGGCGATGTCGGCCAGTTCCCCCAACTGGTCGGGGGTGTACATCGACCCGGTCGGGTTCGAGGGGCTGCACAGCAGGAGCATCCTGGTCCGATCGGTCACCGCGCCGCGGAACTGCTGCGGGGTGAGCCGGAAATCGTCGTCCTGGCGGGTCTCGATAATCACCGGGACGGCGCCGGTCAGCTTGACCAACTCGGCGTAACTGACCCAGTACGGCGCCGGGATGATGACCTCGTCGCCGGGGTTCAACAGCACGGTAAAGGCGTTGTGCAGGGCGTGCTTGGCCCCGTTGGCCACGGTCGCCTGTGCCGGCTGGTACTCCAGCCCGTGCTGCCGGGCGTACTGCTCGACGACGGCCTGCTTCAGTTCGGGAATGCCGCTGGCCGGCGTGTAGTGCGTGTGCCCTGCCTGCATGGCGTCGACCGCCGCTTGGCAGATGTGTTCGGGAGTGTTGAAGTCGGGTTCGCCGAGGCTGAGGTCGCAGATGGTGCGTCCGGCGGCCTTCAGTTCCTTCGCCTTGGCGGCCATGGCCATGGTGGCCGAGGGTTCCAGGGCCTGAATAATGCGGGAAATTGTCGCGGGCATTGTGGGGATCCTCACTGTGACCTACTGTTTTTATAATGGAAGCTCCGTGGCCGGGGCGCCCGTTGACACACGCCCACCGGCACCCGACAATGGACAATCTTAGGAAGATCGTGCCCGTGTGCAAGGGTCCCCGGCGAAGGAATTGGGACAGTCCCCGTGAACGGTTACGAAACAAGTTCGTTGGATCGGAGGATATCAACCCTTTCCCATGGCCCAAACCCGGATCGGAATTTGGCTGATCGGCGCCCGAGGCGGCGTTGCCACAACAGCGCTCGTCGGCTTGGCGGCGCTGCGGCGCGGCCTGATCGGTACCGACGGCCTGACCACTGAGCTGCCGCCGTTTGTGGGCCTGCCGATGCCTCGTTTCAGGGACCTTGTGGCATCAGGCCACGAAATCCGGCGGCTCGCGCTGTTCGAGGAGGCGCAGCGCCTGGCCCGAGAGTTCCGCCTGCCGTCGCCAGAGGTGGTCGAGGCCTGCCGGGAGGACCTTGAGGCCGTCGACCGTCGGATTCGCCCCGGCACGGCACTGGGCGTTGGGCCGCGGATTGCGTCGCTGGCATCCATGGAGGTACCCGCCGACCCCT
>SKJM01000494.1 GCA_007122045.1 Planctomycetales bacterium
CCGCCTATGAAACGTGGCGCCACGAGGATATGGAACTCCGCAACGACCGGTCGAAGTACGGCCGCCGCGGCATGGTCATGATGGATTACGACCAGTATGACGGCGAGGTCAAAGTGTATCGCGACGTCATCGACCCGGGCGAGCACGGCGTCGTGTTCTATCACCGCAACCGCGACGAGACCGTGTTCGACCATCAAGTTCGCCAGCAGGCACTGGAGCCGGTCCGGGATCAAATGCACGACCGGCTGGCCGGCCTGACCTTCGGCGGGCGGCTGAGCGGCGATAATTTTGTCGCCGCCGGGACCACCGAGGGCAGCTATGCCAACACGCCATTCCGCGGCTGGCGGTACCGGAGCGAGGCCCCTGCGCGCCGGCACCACCTGCGCGTTGTGACGCATCTGGCGCAAACCGAAACGCTGGAACAGTGGCGGGACGGGTTGCAGGCACTGGCGGAAGCTTCCGATCGGTCCCCCGACAAAGCCTGGCAGAAGAACCTTGCCTGGTGGGAGGCGTTCTGGCACCGCAGCCGGATTGTCATCAACCCCGAGAAGGCCGGCACCGACGACGCCGGCTGGCAGGTGGGGCGCAACTACAACGTGTTCCGCTACATGCTGGCGTCGAACCGCTCCGGCCGGGGCGCCACGCCGTTCAACGGCGGCCTGTTCACGTTCCACCCGCGCCATACCGGGCAACGGCGCCACCGCATCGGCCCGGACGAGCCCGGCTACACCCCGGACCACCGGCAATGGGGCGCCGGGTTGACGCAGCAGAACCAGCGGATCATCTACTGGCCCATGCTCAAAAGCGGCGACTTCGACCTGATGCCGCCGGGATTCTCCTTTTATCAAGAAGGCCTGGCCAATGCCACCGCCCGGGTGCGGCACTACTGGGGCCACGACGGGTGCGCGTTCGCCGAGCAGCCGTCCATCACCGGCCTGCCGGGGGCCGCCATGTACGGGCATCTGGCCGAGAGCGATCTGCGCGGCAGGCCGGAAAACCTGGACGCCGAGGGTACGTACGGGCGGCAATTGGCGGGCCACCCTCCCGCTCGCCGCAGGCCGGCGAGCCTGGAGCCCGGCGTGGAGGTCAATCCGGCGGCCGGCAACCTTTTCGATTCGCAACTCGACTGGGCGTGGATGATGCTGGAATACCACCATTTCACCGGGGACGACCTCGCGCCCTACCTGCCGCTGATCGAGCAGTCGGTGATCTTCTACGACGAGCACTACCGGTTCCGCAACAAGCAGCGGACCGGCGAGGAACTCGACGAGCAGGGCAAGCTGGTCATCTATCCGGCGAACACCCTTGAACATCATCCGAACGCGCGCAATCCCAGCCTCCCGATCGTGGGCCTGCACCAGATCCTGACCCGGCTGCTGGAACTTCCGGACGAGGTTTCGCCGCCGGAACGCAAACCGCGCTGGCGCGCGATCCTCGGCCGGCTGCCCGAGCTGCCGGTGGCCGAGTCCGGCGGGCGCCACATCCTGCGCCCGGCGGAAAACTTCAGCCACCGCAATTGGGTCATGCCCGAGATGTACGGCCTCTGGCCGTTCGAGGCGTACGGGCTGGGCCTGCCCGATCTGGAACTGATGCAAGACACGTTCCTGCATGGCGTTTCGAACCGGAATCGTGAACGTGTGGATGCCTGGACGCAGGGCTTCATCCATTACGCGCGGCTGGGCAATGCGGCGAAAGCGCGCGAGAAGGCGGTTGCGAAGCTGCGCGACGGCCCGTACCGTTTTCCAACCTTCTGGCCGGAAACGGTCGACTGGGTGCCCGACATGAACTGGGGCGGCAGCGGCATGGTGGGCCTCCAGGAGATGCTGCTGCAAACGCACCCGCCGGCGCCGGCCTCGCTGCACGGCAAGACGAGCGGTGACACGCTGCGCCTCGACGCCGCCGGCGGCGACGCACTCCGCCTGCTGCCCGCCTGGCCGGCGGACTGGGACGTCGACTTCCGGCTGCACGTCCCGCGGCAAACGGTGGTCGAGGGCAGTGTGCGGGACGGCAAGCTCGTATGGTGGAACGTGACGCCCGAGCAGCGCAAGGAGGACGCGATCATCGTGGGTGCGGAGTAGCAGGGCGGGCCCAGGTCGCGCAGGTGCCTGGTGTGCACCTACCTCGGCAGAGCCGGAAATTCGGCTCGCAACCCACCTCCGATGATACCCGCGGCACCCGCCGGGGTTGTTTGTCCGCCGAAAGTGGTGACGATTTTGCCGGAAAAGGGGATGCCAAGCCGGGAAGCAGTGTTTATGATGAAGCAAAGTGGCGGAACCTTCGGGACCGGCAGGAAGTCGGGCCCGGCGCCCGCTGCCGCCGGCACAACGCACGGAACGCCTGGGAAGAAGGTCGGCGACAGCCCGAAGGGCTGCGGCTTTCGGTTCGTCCGCGCGCCGATAACGGTGGCGCGCGGTTGTGCCCGGCTATTAGCATGTCTTTCCGTTCGCGGGTATGCCCCGCGGGCCGGGAGGTCCGTGAAGGGTGACGGTGCCCGACATTTACAAGCGACCCGTTGAAGGTTCACGAAAGGAGTAATCGCATGCACAACAACATTCTTGCCAGAAGCCTGATGGTTCCGATGGCCGTGGTGCTGGTGGCTGCCGGCTTGGAGCGGGCCGCCGCCGAAGCGCCTATGACGCACGACTGGCCCATGTGGCGCTACGACGCCCGCCGCAGCGGGAATGCGCCGCACGATTTGGATGAAGACCTGTACCTGCACTGGGTGCTTCATCTGCCCCGGCCGCAGCGGGCCTGGCCGGAACAGATCGACGACCATGGCAAGCTGGCCTTCGATACCTCGTACGAGCCGATTGCCGCCGGCGGCCGGTTGTTCGTCCCGTCGATGATCACCGACAGCGTGACGGCCTACGACCTCGATTCCGGCGCCCGGCAGTGGCGCTATTACACCGACGGACCGGTTCGGCTGGCGCCGG
>SKJM01000596.1 GCA_007122045.1 Planctomycetales bacterium
ATCTCCCCGGCGTTTTCGTCCCGGTGTCCCGCGTTGCCGCACTGTTGACGCACTCCACCCCAGCGCGCCCTCTTAGTACAACGCCATCTCGCGCACAATATTGTCGGCCAGGGCGGCGGTGGTGCGGGTGTCGAGGCTGGCGAGCCCGCCGACGGCGTCGGGCTGTACGGCCAGCGTGGTCACTTTGCCGGCCGCCTCGCCCGGATCGATGCCGAACTCCGGCTTCGTGTCGCGCGAGAGGCTGCCGGGCAGCCGGCCGGCGTCGCGGGCGAGCAGGACCATCAGCCGGTCGTTGCCGGCGGCCATCTTGAGAATGTTGGCCGGCGTGAGATTGGCCACGCCGGGCGTGATGACCACCGGGAACATCTTGGCCAGCAGCTTCTGCCCGATCAAGGCGCCGAGCCCCTCGTTCCGCCACAGCAGGCCCGGGGCGGAAAGCAGATGCACCTTGTGCCCGTTGCGGTTGGTGATCGTGATGCTGCTGACCGGCTCCGAGGGACCTTTTCGTTCGGGAGGGACAGCGGCCAAGACGTGGAAAACGTCCGATAGGATGTCGGCAATTTCGTTGTCGGAGAAGGGTTCGACGGCGTAGTAGAAGATCTTGTGCTTCCGGTACGCCGTTTCATGCGCGCCGCCGGGCGCGCCCACGACTACGGTCCGCAGCGACGGCGCCCGCTCGTGGATCATGCCCGCCAAGTCGGGACCCGATTCGCCGAGCGAGGCGGCGTCGAGCACGGCTACGCGGTCGCGGGTATCGTCGAGTGTGTCGGCCAGTGCCCCGCGATCGTGCACCTGAACGACCTCGCAACCGAGGTGACCAAGCTCTTCCGCCTGCTTCCCTGCGGAGGAGGGGTCGGCGTTGACCAGGACGATCCGCCGCGGACGGCAATGCTTGACTTCGTCGTCGTATTGAGTCGTACAAATGCAGGCAAGCCAACCCGATCCGCAGGGATCGCCCGCCACCAGTGCGGGACGCTGCGCCAGCACGTCGTTGACCGCGACCACGACGCCGGAGATGGGCGAAGGGACGATATGCACCGGCTTGCCGGGCGTTTCGACTCCGGCCAGCGGCAGTCCCTGGTAAACCACCTCGCCAATGCGCGGCAATTGAACGGCGGTTGGGTCCGCGCCCCGCAACCCCGGCAGCACGGCCCCGATACATGCCGATCCATCGGGCTCGGCCCGCAACCACGATTCGTCCCAGAACAACGTTTCGGAACCTGCTTCGACCTCGGCGTCCGGCTCTTCCATGCCGGCAGGCGTCTCCAGTTCGCCGTCGGGAAACCGCCGAGTGGCCAGAACCCTTTGCACCGCCTGCGTGATTTCCTCGGGAGTGAAGGGCTTGGTAACGTAGTCGCAAGCCCCCAGCCGCATTGCCGAGGCGGCATTGGGAATGCTGGGGTAGCCGGTAATGATCAGCACGGGTACGTCCGACTTCTTCTCCCGCAATTGCTCCAAGAACTGGATGCCGTCCATGTTCGGCATTTTGATGTCCAAGAGGATAATTTCGTAGTCGTTCTCTACCGCCCAGGCCAGCCCTTGCCGGGCATCCGTATTCAGATCGACTTGATACCCTTGCCGAGAGAATATGCGTCGGCATGCCTGGCAAACGACCTCCTCGTCATCCACCACCAAAAGTGCAGGATTGTCGGCCATAACAGGCTCCTCCTTATCAATTGCTGGGTGAAACAGGACAAGTATCGGTTCGCAGAACGCCCCGAAGTGCCGTAGGATGCCTGCTACTTCAGCCATCCCTCCGTGAGCCGGAGCAACTGCCGTGCCAAATCGCGAGCGGAGTGGCGATAGGACTCGCTTTGGGGGACAATAAGGCTTTCTCTGCGGACAGAACCGCCCAGTTATCCGAGAAATACCTCGTCCGACAAGCGTACGGCAGGCGTGGCGGTGTATAGATGCTTGTACGGTGTATGGAAGTACATACACCCAGAAACACGGGGGCTACGATTCGCCCAGAGCCTCGGTGGGACCCTCGGAAGGCGCTCCGGCCTTTAGGCCATGGCTCCGCAAGAGTGCGTGGAAATGGGTCCGTTGCATCCCGACGCTCTCCGCTGCCTGGGTAACGTTCTGGGAGCAGCGCTGAAGGGCCGCGATGAGGAATCGGCGTTCCAGATCGTCGGCGATTTGCCGCTTCCGCTGCTTCAGTTCTTCCCAACTGCCCGGTACATCCACGCTTGTACGCGCGGCGCGGGCTTCATGGACCTCACCTGGCAAATGGTGGCGTTCGATGTGTGTCCCGCCATAAAGGACCGCCAATCGCTCCACGATGTTCCGCAATTCGCGCACGTTGCCCGGCCAGGGGTAGATTTCCATCTGGTCCATGGCCTCGGGCGAGAACCCCCGGAGTTCGACCTCCATTTGCCGCGAGAACTCTGCAAGGAAGGCCGTGGCCAGTAGGGAAATATCGCCGGGGCGGTCGCGAAGCGGAGGCAGGGAGATAGGCACGACGTTGAGCCGGTAGTAGAGGTCGGCGCGGAAGGCGCCCATCTTGACCATCTCTGCCAGACTGCGATTGGTCGTGGCGACCAGCCGGATATTCACCTCCCGCTCCGCCGTATCGCCGACCTTGCGAACGCGACGGGTTTCCAGCACGCGCAGCAGCTTCCCTTGGGTCTCCAAGCTGAGATTGCCCACTTCGTCCAAGAAGAGGGTGCCCTGGTGCGCCACCTCGAACAGGCCCCGCTTGGTGGCAATCGCTCCGGAAAACGATCCTTTGACGTGGCCGAACAACTCGCTCTCCAACAACGTGGGAGCCAGGGCCGTGCAGTCGCAGGCCAGCAGTGGGAAATCCCGCCGGCGGCTGTGCCGGTGGATTGCCCCGACAACCATCTCTTTCCCGGTTCCGCTTTCCCCGGTGACGAGCACCGTGCTCTCGGCCGGAGCGATCCGCTCGATCAGCCCGAACACCTCCTGCATGC
>SKJM01000038.1 GCA_007122045.1 Planctomycetales bacterium
AAATGCTCGCCGAGGCCGCCCCGGCCGGCCTGCCCGAGCCCGCGCCGGGCACGCTGTTGAGCCACCGAATCGAGCCGGCCGAGGAGCACGTGCTGTTGCCCGGCGACGCGCTGGCCTGGCCGGGCCATCCGGCCGCCGTGTTCCCGCCCGACACCCGCGGCACGGTGCGCCTGCCGGCCACGCGGCATCGGCTCACCTGGCACCGGGTGGTGCGGCCGCCGTGGGCGGCCATTCGAGCCGGTACGGGCGTGCTGAACGCAACCGAGTTTCTCGGCGCCGCGGCCGGCACGCTGCTGTTCGAGGGCGCGGCGGCCGAGCGCGAGTTCCTGCGGCTTTCCGAACTGCACGCCGCCGAGCACGTGTGGCGGCTGGAGTACGCCTTCCGCGAGAATCCGTTGCGGCCCGCGTATGACGAAGGCGATTTCCCGGCGGTCGATTTCGCCGCGTTGCTGCGGTTCGAGGCGTAGGGTGGGTCAAGCAAGCCTGGTACATGGTGGGTCATCGGTCGCTACGGCAGGCGCGGCTTGCCAGTCCCCTCGGCGAACCACACGGGCGTGGCTTGCGAAGACCCACCAGCGATTGTCGCGACCTTGACCCACCCTACACATACACCTGCGCTTGGAGGCGGACACATGATCTTCGTATTCGGCTATCCGGGCAACGTGGGCGGCGCCTGCACCGAGCTTTGGCATACGGTGAAATTGTGGCGGCGGATGGGGCGGGCCGTTACGCTCATACCCACCTGGCGGGCCGAGCCGGCGTGGCGCCGGCGGCTCGACGCCCTCGGCTGCCGCACCGTCGAATGCCGGCCCGAGCAGCTCGACACCGTACCCCGCCTGGCCGGCAGCGTGGCGGCGGCTTGGTGCAACGAGCACTTCCTGGCCGCGGCGCCCCGACTGCGGGAACTCGGCTGCCGCACGGTTTGGGTGAGCTGCATGAACTGGGTTTTCCCCGCCGAGCGGCTGCACTATCGCCGGTACGGGCCGTTCGACCGTTACGTGTTCCAAAGCGGCTATCAGCGTGATCAGCTCGGCCCGCAGCTCGAACGGTTCGGCTACCGGGCGGAACAAGGCCGGGTGATTCGCGGCGCGTTCGATCCGAGCGAGTTGCCCTTCCGCCCCCGGCCGCACACCGAGGGCAAACCCTTGGTGATCGGCCGCATCAGCCGGGCGGCGCCGGAGAAGTTCTCCCGGCGCACGTGGGCCATTTATGGGCGTACGCCGCATCCGATCCGCGCCCGCGTACTCGGCTTCGGCCCGGCGGTGGCCGCGCACACAGGCGTCCCGCCGCCGTGGGCCGAGTGCCTGCCCGTGGGAAGCCAGTCGGCCGCCGAGTTCCTGCCCACCCTGCACGCGATGGTGTTCGCCGGCGCGACGGCCGAGAACTGGCCCCGCGTGGGACTGGAGGCGATGGCCGCCGGCGTGCCGCTGGTGGTCGATCGCCGCGGCGGCTGGTGCGAGATGGTCCGCCACGAGCAGACCGGGTTCCTGTGCGTCACCGAGGACGACTTCGCCCATCACACGGCCCGGCTCGCCCGCGACGAGCCCCTGCGCCTGCACGTCGCCCACCAGGCCCGGCGCGAGCTGGAGGAGCGGCTGGCCGAGCCGGCGGGGCTTTCCGATGCATGGAAGCACGTGCTGGGGGAGGGATGACCATTGATCGGGCCGACGTGCGAGCCCGGATTATTCATGTAGGGTGGGACGAGGTCGCGTCAATCCTTGGTGGGACGGCGCAAGCCACGCTTAGCCCGTTTGCACGCCGTGCGCTGGAACCACGCCCGGCCAAGCGACCAAAGTCCCACCAGAGTCTTGGCTTGCTTGTCACCACCCTACATCCTCATGAACAATCCGGGCGAGTGGTTTTCGGGAACAGGAGGAAACAGAGACAACGGAGCAAGTGCAACCACACTGTGTTTTCTCTGTTCCCTCTGTTGCCTCCTGTTCAAAGAAGCGTACCAGACGTTATCTGCCATGAAAATCGCCGCGGTTTGCTGCACGTATCTCCGCCCGGTGCAACTGGGGCACCTGATTCACTGCTTCCTGAAGCAGGACTATCCCGCCCGGCTGCGCGAGTTGGTTATCCTCGACGACGCCGGGCAGTACGAGTCGCTATCGGGGCCGGGCTGGCGGCTTGTCTCCACGCCGCGCCGGTTCGCCGCGTTGGGCCAGAAGCGGAACGCCGCCGCGCGGCTCGTCTCGCCCGACGCCGATGCCCTGGCCGTCTGGGACGACGACGACCTGTACCTGCCGTGGGCCCTGCGGGCCAGCGCCGCCGCGCTGCGGGAGGCAAGCTGGTCGCGCCCCTCGGTGGTGCTCCATTCCAACCCCGACGGCTCGCTCCGGCAGCACCTTACCGGCGGGCTGTTCCACGGCGGCTGGGCCTATCGCCGCGAGGCGTTCGAGGCGGTCGGCGGGTATCCGCCGGAGATGAACAACGGCGAGGACCAGGGCCTCGCCGCCCGGCTGAAGGCGGCCGGAGCGACGGAAGCCGATCCGGTGGCGTTGGGATACCGGCCCTTCTACATCTACCGCTGGGGCAGCGCCGACGGCTGGCACCTTTCGGCCTTGGGTCCGCGCGGCTACCGGAAGCTGGGCGCGCTGTTGGCCGCCGGTCGCCGCTGCCGCCGGCCCGGCGTCGTGCCCCCGCCGGAGGTGAACCTCGACCGGCCGCGCATCCTGCCGGGCGTGCTGCCCAGGGTTTTTTGACCGGTCCGACCGGTCCGACCAATTCACCCGATTCGTCCAATTTCTTTACCGACCGCCATGAACTCCCGCCAGTGGTTCGAAAGCCTCGCAGGGCGCCACGCCGGCGCGACGGCCGTGGTGCTGGCCACCGGCCCCTCGCTGGCCGACCTCGACGATGCGGCGCTCGAGGCCGTCTGCCGCGGCCGCGTGGTGTTCGCCGTCAAACAGGCCCTGCTGCGTTTCCCCCG
>SKJM01000065.1 GCA_007122045.1 Planctomycetales bacterium
CAGGCGGCCTGCTGGAAGCCTGGGCGATGCTCACCCGGCGGTTGGTTGCCGTGTGGGTGCGCCGGCTCTTCGTGTCTCAATCCCGGTCCGTCTTGGACGAGCAGATAGAGCGGCGCCGGTAGTGCTCGCCTTGCCGGACTTCATAATCACTTGTGCTGCCTTTGGTGTCATGGGACACCATGTCCCACGTCGGATCATCGAGCGCGTACCCGGTAGTTCACGGTCATTGTTCATCCAACAGCGGTATCGTGGCCGAAGGCCGGCAAGCTCCGTTCGATTGGCGGCGTATGGCAGGCATTCAAGGGTTGCCGGACCGACACCCAGACACCGACGAGAAGCCGTCCAACCAGCCCTTTGGACTCTACCACTTTCTCTTTTCTGGCCGGCTACCACTTGTTTCTGCCAGAAAACGCGGTAGAATGCAATGGTTTGCAAATCCACTTTCACCCCTAGAAAACCCCGGAAAACACGGGTTTCAAGGCAATTTCTGGAAGAACCAAGCCCCCGCCTCCGGAGCCGAAGGTTACAGGTTCGAATCCTGTCGGGGATATTTGACGTAAGTTCTTTCCAGATAAGCGCTTATCTCTGGCCAGTCGTTGGAGAAGCGTGGCTTTGAAGCCGTGGAAGAGTGGCAGGACTACCACTCTTCGGCGGGACCGTTCGGCCTCACACGTCGCACGTGCGCACCGCATGGCGCAGCGCGGCGAGCTTATCGGGCCAGGTGGGAATGAACTCCTGCGAAACGTGGCCGGTGTAGCCGGTCGCCAGGATCGCCCGCATGATGGCCGGGTAGTTCAGCTCCTGCGTGTCGTCCAGTTCGCCGCGGCCGGGGACGCCGGCCACGTGGTAATGGGCGATGTCGTCGGTGTACTGCCCGATGCGGCGGATCACGTCGCCGTTCATGATCTGCACGTGGTAGACGTCGAACAGGAGCTTCATCCGCGGGCTGTCGACCCGCCGGATCAGGTCGATGCACAATTCGACGTCGTCGCCGAAATAGCCCGGGTGGCCTCTCATCGGATGGGTGTCGTCGCGCGAGTTGAGGATCTCCAGGCACATGTTGATACCTTTTTCCTCGGCGTAGCCGGCCACCTGCTTCCAGCAGTCGACGCAGTTTTGGGCGGCCTGTTCGTCGGAGATGCCCTCCTCGCGCATGCCGGTGAAGGTGATCACGTGGGGGGCGCCCCACTCGACCGCCAGGTCGATGCCGCCGCGGAGCCGTTCGATGCAGAAGGCGTGGTTTGCCCGGCTGAGCGGCCCCACCTTGAACCCGTGCGAGCCGGTCATCATGACCATCATGCCCAGTTCCTTCAGCAGCGGGTAGTGGTCCCGCCCGACGTCCATCGCGGGAACACCCATGCGGTGGCACGCCCGGATGAGCCGCTCGGCCGGCATGGGCGCGAAGGGCCAGCCGTAGACCGACTGCTTGATCCGCCCGCGCTCGATGCGGTAGTCTTCCGGCGGCACGTCGGACGGCATTTCGGGAGGCGTTTCGGCGGCCGGGCCGGCCGATGCGCGGCCCACCAGCGCCGGCGCGGCGCAGGCAGCGGCCAGGAAACGGCGGCGGGAAACGGCGGCGGCAAGACGTTCTGATCGTGTCATGGTTGGGCGACGTAGGCGTCGTAGTATTCGGCCGCGAGGGCCCTGTAGCGGGCCTCCTCGGCCTCGGTGAACCGGCCGGGGTTCTCCGGCGCGTCGATCGGCTGAACGATGAATCGGAAGGAAAGGTCGCGCGACTCGCCGGCGTTCAACTCGTCTTTGTGGAAAAAGCCGAACCGGCCGTAGGCCCGCCAGGAAAGCTCCTCGGTCGGGTTGGCCGGCGCGTTGAGTTGGGTGACCAGGTACCAGTTGTCGCCCTTGGGGTAGACGAACAAGACCCATTTCAGGTCGTCGCTGATGAGCCGGCCGCCGCGGTCCTCCAGCCCGGTCGGCTCCCACAAGTAAGCGGTCTCGCTTTCACGGTCGCCGACCGTGTGGTGCGCGCGGTAGTGCACGCCGGCGTGCTGGAGGTCGCCGTCGAGCCGCAGGTCGCGCTGGGCGGTGAGCGTCGTGTCGAAGTCGACGATGGTGCGGTGATCGGGCCGGGCCACGGCGAGGCGGCGATTCTCGACGATCAGCAGGTTCTCGTCCTCGCCGGCGTGGCGTGAACGCCAGTGCATCGTCGTGTCGAGCGTAACGCCTTGGTCGCCGACCTTGGCCTCGTAGTCGGCCAGTTCGATGCCGCCGCCCTGCCGGATGTGCCACAGGTCATCGGTGCCCAGGTCGGTGTGGATGCGGTTCCAGCCGATGAAGATGCCGCGGTGATGGGGGAACCGGCCGAGCGAGTTGCCTTCGGCGTCCAGGCCGGACATCGTCAACTGGTTGCCCTGCTCGTCGTAGACGTGCAGGTAGGTTTTCACCTGCCCTTCGCCGTAAATCAGGGCGGCGACGAGGTTGGAGTCCTCGAGCACATCGATGCGGCTGCCGGGCAATTCGGGGTTTTCGCGGTCCTCAACCGTCCAGGCGGCCGCCGCAGATCCGGCGAGCGCAAGCAGGGTTACGGCCGTTGCGGCCGCCGTCAGGGTACGCCAGTAGTTCATGGTGGCTCCTCTTCGGGGTGGGGCAGGGATAGCTAGGCGCAGGGCCAAACTAGCGCGAACCACGTTGGCGGTGTATACGGCGCCACCGGAACCCTGCCGCAGGGTGATTGGCATGTACTCACAATGGTCCTATGCGGCGCCGGCAATGCCGGAGCCGCTTACGGTGTTTTCCCATTCTACCACGCCTCAAGAGCAACGGTCAACGGAACGAAACATTTTTCCGGAAGGGGACCTTCCCAACCTGGTACATGCAAGCTCCGCGGCATCGCTTCCCGCGGCGCGTCTGCGGAAGAGGCCATGCTCCACCAGACGCGACTGGATTTGCCGACAAGCCTCGTAGCACGGAACGCC
>SKJM01000546.1 GCA_007122045.1 Planctomycetales bacterium
GGCACGATTCGCAGCCCACGCCGGTCAAGTGGGGCGTTTCGTCGATGCTCGTGTACCCGCCTTCGTAGGGGAAGTACTCGGTCGGGTGCCAGCCGACCACGTGGCAGCTTATGCACTCGGGGTCGAATTGTCGCGGCGGGTCCAATTCGACCAGCGACTGGTAGGCCCTCGCGTGCGGGGTTCGGCGCCATTGCCGGTAGGCCGGCTCGTGGCAGACCTCGCACCGCTGGGAACCGATCAACTCGCCGTGCGTCGCCCGCAACGGATGCGGCACCGCACGAATGCCCAGGCCCGAAAACCCCAACGACTCCAGTTGGTGCTGGTAGGCGGTCAGCAGCATCTGCATTTCGGGCGACTGCGGAAAGCGCGCGTCGAGCGGGACGCGCTGGTAGCGCCACGTATTTGGCGGGTCGCCGTACAAGCCGAGCACAATGGCGTCCATCCCCTTCTCGCCTACTTCGATCAGGAGCGTGTCGGTGCCCTCGATTTTCCTCGCTTGAACGGGCGGCTCGGCCGCGCCGCCGGCGGTGACGGCGATGTCGAACACGGGGAATCGGCGGGCGAGGGCCTCGGTTTCCGCCACGGTGGCATGGGCGAGCAAGACCTGGAAGTCGGCCGCTTCGAGGTTCGGCACCAGCTTGGCGAGCGCCGCTTCCGCGTCGGCCAGTTCGATTTCGGGGTTGTGGACCTCCTTCTGGTACTCTGCTCCCAGGACGCCGGTTACGGCCAGCTTGACCCCGGCCTGTTCGAGGATCCGGTGCGTGGCGGTCAGCCCGGTGCCGAAGCCGAACAGCCCCACGTTTGCCGAAAGAAACATATTCTGCTCGTCGTCGCCGCTCGCCGCGACGGCCAACAGTTCGGCGGTCGGGAGGCGAAGGTCTTCGGGGCCGAAGGTGACCGCGTCGTATCCGGCGGTACGCATGGCGTCGACCATCAGGTGGAACTTCAGTTCGGCCTGCTTGCCGTAACCGCGCGCGATGCCGCCCACGTCGAGGGCGATGGTGGGCCAGCCGCGTTCGTCACGCAGTTCGCGGAAGAGCGAATGCCGCCGGCCCATGCCGCCCTTCATGCGATCGAGCCCGGCGCAGCCGCACGGCTCCAGGTACCCGTCCTGGCGTCCGGAAATGACGACGGCCAGTGCGGGCTGCGGCCAGTCGACAAAGATGGGCCCATGGACGACGATGGGGTCGAAAGCGCCGCCTTTACGCACCCCCAAGGGGTTGGGGTCGGCCTGATGGTGGCTCTCGCTAAGCGGCCGCGGTGCCGGCCGTGGAGCGGTCTGGGGCGCCGGAAGCTCGGGTTCGGGAGCTTGCGGAACCGGAGCAAGGGCCTTGGTGATCGCGACAACACTGGTGGCCGCGACAAACATCAACAGCGAATGGGCGACAGCTTCTCTTAGACTCATCTTCGCCCCGTTGCGGCAAAAGGCGACTCCCGTGCAGCGATCGACCCGCCGCTCATTGCATTATTAGCCAAAACAGCAAGTACGTCAAGCCAGACAAGCCAGATTATGCTTGCACCCCCCTGACATGGGCGCTCCCATCCCCGCGTTGAAGGCCAGCCGCCTTTCGGCAGGCAGTTTCGCGCGCAATCTGGCGGGCCAACTCGCGGGCCGCGACGACGTCGCCTTCTTTGACCAGGGCGGCAAGCTGTCGGCAGAATTGCCGGGCAACCTGCTCCGGATTGACGAACGGCTCATCGGTGGTCTCGCCGGAATTGCGTGCCGCCGCGGGCGGTGCGGTAGTTT
Source organism: Planctomycetales bacterium (assembly GCA_007122045.1). Classification (GTDB taxonomy): domain Bacteria; phylum Planctomycetota; class Planctomycetia; order Pirellulales; family Thermoguttaceae; genus PWXP01. Next base: position 1,748 of record SKJM01000546.1, read on the forward strand.
CCTCCGTGGGCGCCACCGCGGCGGCACCGCCCGGAGGGTTAAAAACCCTTGGCGGCGCCGCAGGGGGCGGCGACCATTCCGCAAACCCGACCGCGGCCAACCGCGCTGCGCCCATCGTGCCTAACCACACATACAGTCGCGCACGGGAGTTCATTTGGATCATTGCGATTCCTCCGGAGGAGATGGTTGGTTGACGTTGCAGGGCTGCTTGCCATTGGTCTGGGCGGCACACAAACGCTGCGGATCGACCGCGCAGATCGCAGCAAGGCGCTCCGCGTCGCGCAGCACGGAAAGGTCGTGGGCCAGCATCTGCGAAACCCAATCGATGGCCCGGTGAACCAGGTCCGGCGCGCCCGAGGCCGGCAGCCGGTAGTACATCCACCGGCCGTCTTTGCGGGCCTCGACCAACCCGGCATGCTTCAGCACCGACATGTGTCTCGATACGGTGGACGTTGCCAGTTGCACCAGTTCGACAATCTGGCACACGCACAGTTCCCCCGACCGGAGCGCCAGCAGGATGCGCACGCGGTTCTCATCGGCCAGCGCCTTGGTGATTGCCATGAAGCGTTGCATGGTTCGCCAGTGTGGGTTTGGATTGTCATTGCATCATTTGCCAACTAACGAAATATTAGCCGAACCTTCCCGGCTCGGCAAGGGGCCGCTATGAGTTCGGGCGATATGGGGGGGATCTTTCCCGTCACAACCCACTGCGCGATTCCATTGCCTTTGCGCCAGCCGCAGAGCCGGATCGCATCGCGCAACCGCTTCCGATGCTAAGGGGTCAGGCTCCCGGTGGTTGGTTACCCACTAGGCTACGGGGCCGGGTGCTCTCCCTCGAAGGTGTGGCAGGTGGCACAGTTCATCCGGCCCATGGAGTTGCTGAGTTCGCGGGGGCCATGGCATTCGAGGCAGGCCCGCGTCTCCGGGGTAAGACTCAGGCACTCGCAGTTCGGATCCACGGCGTTGCGAATGACCCCGTCGACCGACGCACGCCGACACCGCTCCCGGCGTTCGTCGCCACGGGGCCCCAATACAAGCACGCCGCGCCAGCAAGTGGGTCCATTACAAGCACGCAGCGCCAGCAAGTGGACCCATTACAAGCACGCAGCGCCAGCAAGTGGGGCCTTTTGCTTGCTGGTTGCTGGTTGTTACTTCCAAACGCCCAGCAGGAACGCCAGCGA
>SKJM01000715.1 GCA_007122045.1 Planctomycetales bacterium
CGGCAGGGCCGTGGCCGCCGCACCCAGCGCGATGCTCCCCAGCGTGCCGGCCCCCAGCCACCAGAGCAGCCAGGTGTCGAGCGGCACGCTGCCGCGCAGCGCCTCCATGGCGCGGCTGCCGTGGGTGGCGAGGTAGAAGTGCATGGGCACGGCGGTCAGGAGGACCACGACCACAATATACATGGTGCTGAGGACCAGGGTCAACGTGCCGCCGAACCCGGCCGCGATGCGCGAAGGCGACTGCTCGCGGAGGTTCGGCAGGCGGGCGCCCAGCCCCACGGCGATGCCGGCCAGGCCGACGCAAAGGATCAGGCACGTAAGCTGATGACTGAGGATCACCATGGGCGTGACGCGCAGCATGGTATCGCTCAGCAGCACCAGCGCGCAGCACGGAATGGTGGCCGCGCCCACGGCGAAGAAGAACTTGCTCCACAGCACGGTGTCGCGGCTGATGGGCATGAGGCCGAGCACCCAGAAGCGGCGGGCTTCGAGGCTGAGCATGGGGTAGATGAACCGGGTGGTGAACGTCGACATGAGCAGGCCCACCACGGCCAGGTTCAGAAAGCTGATCATGTTGACCCAGCCGACGTAGTACATGTCGTAACTGAGCCGCCGGATGTTGACGAAGTAGAGCACCAGCAGGCCGAAGAAGATCAGGAACTGCGACCATTGCACCGGATCGCGGCGAACGATGCGGAGGTCCTTCAGCGCGAGCAGCCGCATCGGCCGCGGCATGGGAGTCAGCAGGGCGAGCAGCAGGGCGTCGAGCCGGGGCATGCCCGGCTTGCGCGGCCGCCGGCGCCGGCCCTGGCCGTACAGGGCGCTGTAGGCCGGCCGGTACAGGTAACCGGCGGCGGTCAGGGCAACCTGCCGGCCCATCAGGGCGTTCGAGATCATCAGGGCCAGGAACAGGACGCTCTGCGACCAATCGCCGTCGGTGGCCTCCAGCAGCCCCGAACTGAGCCACCAGCTCGGCAGCAGGCGTCCCTCGGTGAAGCTCAGCCGGCGGAGCATCTCCTGGAACCAGACGGGCGTGAGCAGGTCGCCTTCCGGCCCGGCAACGACGCGCCACACGGCCCAGATGGCCAGGCCCAGCACCGCCACGGCACCCAGCAGGAGCACCTTCAGCCGCGCGGAGGGAATCCAGTACACGATGGCGAGGCACAGCAGCGCGCCGGCCGCCGCCGGCACGTAGAGGAACGCCACGACAAACGGCAACAGCAGCACGTAATAGTACCACGGCGCCTCGGCCACGATGCCGTAGGCCAGGAGCATGGGGCTACCCAGCAGGACGAACCCCCAGGAACTCAGCAGCACGGCTTCCTGGAACTTGTGCAGGAAGACGCGTTGCGTGCGCACGGGCTGGGACAGCAGGAAGGCCGTTTCGCGCGATTGGAACAGCGAGCCGTACAGAATAATGCCCGACGAAAACACCAGCATCACCATCAGCGCGCCGAAGAACGTTCCGAACACGGCTCGGATGATCTGGTCGTGCGTGGGCGCGTGGCCGATCCCGGTGCGGATGAACTGGAACCCGTCCAGGGCCAGCCAGAACAGGGCGCCCCACAGCATGGCGCTGAGGACGACGACCAGGGCGAGCCGGAAGCGGCCGTGGATGAGCATTTGCCGGAGGGCGGTGGAGGCCATGCGCGCCCGGAGCCGCCAGAGGGCGCGGGCTTCCCGCTCGGGGGGCAGGAAGTCGTTGGGCGCGGGGGCCCAGAGGCCGCCGAGGGCGAACCCGCCGATTCGGCCGGCAGGGAGGGTACGGGAGTCGGTCTCGGCGTTCATTCCGGCCCCGCCTCCTCTTCGGTCAGTTCCAGGAACAGGGCCTCCAGCGAGGCGTCGTGCGAGCGGCGCGCCCGGCGCAGCTCGTCGACCGTGCCCAGAAAGTGCAGCCGGCCGCGGTGGAAAATGCCGATTCGGTCGGAGATTTCCTCGGCCACGCTGAGCGTATGGGTCGACATGAACACGGTGCGCCCGGCCGCGGCGGCCTCGCGCAGCAGGTCTTTGACAATGCGGACGCTCCACGGGTCGAGCCCGACCATCGGTTCGTCGATCACCAGTACGGGAGGGTCGTGCAGTGCGGCGGAAGCAAACACGACGCGCTGCTTCATCCCGTGCGAATAGGTTTCCGTGAGGTCGTCGAGGAACGGCGCGAGGCGGAACCTGGCGGTCTCGCGCTCGATGCGGCGCCGCGCGGCTGCGCGGTCCAGCCCCCGCATCTCGGCCGTAAAGGTGAGGAACTCGCGTCCGGTGAGCTTGTCGTACAGGAAGGGCTCGTCGGGCACGTAGCCGATGGCGCGGGCGGCCTGGCGGGGGTCGCCCACCACGTCGTGCCCGCAAACCTGCAACTCGCCGTGGTCGGGCCGCAACAGCCCGACCAGCATCTTCAACGTCGTCGTCTTGCCGGCGCCGTTGGGTCCCAGCAAGGCGAACAACTCGCCCCCGCGCACCTGGAGCGTCAGGCCGTCCACGGCGACCTTGCCGTCATAACTGCGGGCGACGTCGGCAAAGTGAATCATGGTTCGGAGGCCGGGGGGCGCGGCGCGGCCGAGGACGAGTTCAGGTTCAGGGGGAGGGCCGGCCAATCGAGCGGCCAATGCTCCACGCGGCTCGGCGGCTGCCGCGGCTGCGGGGAGCGCTTCGCGCCGGCCGCCTCCTGGAGCGCCGGCACCTCGTGTTCCGGGAGGCGCGAGAAGGTAAGGCGGGAACCGAACAGCGACACCTCCTGCTTCAGCACGGTGCCGTCGCGGCGAACCCAAAGCCGGCCGCGCGTTTCCCGCCGGCCGGCCGGCGACGCCGCCGGATCGCTCCGATACACGACCAGCCACACGCGTTCCATACCGCCTTCCCAGGCCAGCAAGTCGTCCCCCTCGACCTCCGCGTACAACATCTCGAGGGGCCGGTTGGGCGGCCGGAGCGGACTGTAGACGGGCACGGTCCACGACTGGCCCTGGCGCAGGCCGGGCAATCGGGCCTGCGGCTGCAGGGCGTCGCCCACGAGGGCCTCCGATGGCAACGGGGCCTCGCTGCGGTACAAGAACTCGCCGGATCGCACGGATAGCAGGACCTGACTGCCCACCACTTCCCCGGTCAACGAGATCAGGTCCTTCGCGGGGCCGATGTCCACGGTCGACTCGAATCGCGTGAGCCGTCCCAGGGGGTCGAGCAGCAGCGCGCTGCGGGCGTCCATCGTCTGCCGAAGCAACGGCTCGTCCATCCAACGCAACAGCGACCGGAGCCAGACGGGCGTCATTTCGTCCAACGGCAACTCGTCAAAGTGCACGTGGCTGCCGATTTCCATGATCCCGTCGGGCTGGAAATCGATGGTGGTCAAGGCCCACCCGACGGGCCGGTCGTTCATGTCCAGGCGCCAGCCGACCGGCGGCTGTGGGTGCCGGGGGTCGAGGATCGTCTGGTAGCTGGGGGGCTCGCCGACCAACAGGGGTGGCAGCACCTTGGTCTGCACCAGCCAGCCCATGGTGGTCAGCCAAAGGAGGACCACAACTAAATTGAACCAGCGGCTGTACATAACTTGCAGGGGGAAATGGTCTTAGGTGACGTCCGGCTGCCCGCGGGCAAGGAGCGGCCAACCGGAATCGGCGTCGGAAAGCCCCCAGTACCATACCAATGATCGGCGCATGAGGGTAGTTCGCGCCGCGGCACTGATTCTATTGTACTGCATCCGGGAAGCTTCCGTGTTTGACCATTTTGCGCAATCTATTTCTTTGAGCATTGCCGGCCGAAAAAGAGGTGTTGCGTTGAAGTGCCATTCTTCGGATGATAGCGGGCCTTATGGAAGGGACCTGGGGTTTCGGCAGAACCGACCCCATTGAGCAAGGAGGTACGACATGCGAGCGATTCGGCACAGGACAGTAAACGTTGCGTGCGTTCTGGCACTGGCAGGGCTTGGGGGCTGCGGCGGCGGCGACTCGGAGGGCAAGGCACCCGCCGCGGCGATCAACAGCCAAGCCGCGCAGGACGATGGCGCCGCGGCGGCCGACCGGCCCGCCCCCGACGCGAGGCGCCCGGTGGTCGAAATGGTAACCTCGTTGGGGACGATTACCCTCCAACTCGACGCGGAAAAGGCGCCCCTTACGGTGGACAACTTCCTGCACTACATCGAGCAGGGGCACTACGACGGCACTATCTTCGACCAGGTGTATGCGAACCAGGGGATTCTGGGCGGGCTTTTCACGCCGAAGTTCGAGCCGAGGTCGACCCGTACGCCCGTACGCAATGAGGCCGACAACGGCCTGACGAACAGCCGGGGCACCATCGCGATGGTTCGCGACGCCGACGCGATCGACAGCGCAACGGCCCATTTCTTCATCAACGTGCGGGACAACCCGTTCCTCGACCACCAAGACCGCAGCGTCGAGGGCTTCGGCTATTGCGTGTTCGGCGAGGTTATGGAAGGGCTCGACGTGGTGGATCGGATTGCCGGGTTGGAAGTCACCGAGACCGAACATTTCGACCAGACGCCCGTGAAAACGGTGCTGATCGAGTCGGTTCGCCGGATTCGTTGAATAACGCCGCGTCCGGCGGTCGTGCCCCGCCAAACGATGGGCTGCCGCTCCCCCTTAAGCGACCGATGGCGGGCCCATAAAGCCGCGACCGGTGGTCGCGCCATGAAACGCGATGTGCGGTCTATCGGCGCGACCACCGGTCGCGAATTTGCTGTAGATTGCCCGGATACCCCATATTAACTCATTTTCGTGGGGTCGATTGAGGTGCTCTTGACCCGCGTCCGACGATTGGTAAACTAGAACTTCGTATCTCATATGGAATGCCCGCAAAACAGGAGGTACTGCCATGTCGAACTCCACCTATTTTGTCCAGGAGTGTCCGACGTGCGGGCGACGGCTACAGATTCGCGTAGAGTACCTGGGCAAGCAGGTCGTCTGCCAGCATTGTCAGGGGCAGTTCGTCGCCAGTGACCCCAGCAACTTGCGCGTGGATGAAGCCCAGGGAACGAACGCGCTTTTGCGTCGAGCCGACGAGTTGCTCGACAGCGTCGATCGCTGGAACTGCCAAGTACGCTCCGTCTACCCGCGCTAACTCCGGCCCGCCACCCGGCGCAGGTCGTCGAAGAAATCCGGATAGGTCTTCTCGGTGCATTCCGGGTTGCGGATCTGCACGCCCGGAACGCGGAGGCCCGCCAGCGCCAGGCTCATAGCCATGCGGTGGTCGTCGTAGGTGTCGATGGCGGCGCCGCGCAACGGCCGGGGATGGATGGTCAGTCCATCGGGCCGCTCATCGACCTCGGCCCCCAGTTTGCGCAGCTCGGCGGCCAGGGCGGCAAGCCGGTCGGTCTCCTTGTGGCGGATATGGCCGACGTGCGTCATGGTGGTCGGCCCCTCGGCGAACAGGGCCACGGCGGCGAGCGTCTGCACGGTATCGCTGATGGCGTTCATGTCGACCTCGACGCCGCGCAGCCGCCCGCTGCGCACGGTGATCGCCTGTTCCTCGTAATCGACGTTGCAGCCCATCTGCGCGAGGCAGTCGCAGAAGGCCACGTCGCCCTGCAGCGAGTGTTGCGAGAGCCCTTCCACAGTCACGCGTCCCCCGGTTATGGCCGCGGCGGCAAAGAAGTAGCTGGCCGCCGAGGCGTCGGGTTCGATGGCGTAGCGCCGGGCGACGTAACGCTGGGCGCCGTCGAGCAGGAAGCGTTCAAAGCCTTCCCGGACCACCTCGACGCCGAACGCCTTCATCACTTCGAGGGTCATCTTCACGTAGGGTTTCGAAACCAGTTCGCCCTCGACCGCCAGTTCCACCGGTCCTTGGGCACCGGGGGCGGCCATCAGCAGGCCGCTGAGGAACTGGCTGGATATGCTGCCCGCCACCACGGCGCGTCCGCCGGGCAATCCGCGCGCGTGGACGCGTACCGGGGGACAGCCGGTTCCCAACTCGTCCAGCACGTCGGCTCCCAGCGCCCCCAGGGCATCGAGTAGGTCGGACACCGGCCGCTGCCGCATCCGCGCCGTGCCGTCCAACCGGAAGGCGCCGTGGCCGAGGGTCACCAGGGCGGTCAGAAAGCGGAGCGTGGTGCCGCTGTTGGCCACGTAGATGTCGGCATTGCCCACCGGCAGCTTGCCGCCGCAGCCCATCAGGGTCACCTCTCGGCCCGCCGGGTCGTGCTTGGGCCGCAGACCGAGTTTCCGCAGCGCGTCGATCATCACCCGGGTGTCTTCGCTGTCGAGCACCCCTTCCAGGATCGACTTTCCCTCGGCCAGGGCCGCGCACACCAGCGCCCGATTCGTAATGCTCTTCGAACCCGGCGGACGAAGGCGCGCGTCGACCGGACCGCAAGGTTGAATCTCGATTGCCGCGGGCTCCGACATGAATGTTTCTCTCCGGAGAAGAAGACCCCAGCCGGTACCATAACAACGGCGCGCAGCGCAGTCAAGGTCCCGGGTCGGAGTCGGCCGCCGGTTGCATCCGTGGGGCGTGGTGCCGGAACGAACGTGCGGTAGACCCCGCCAGTACCTCCGTTGGAGTTTACGCTTTCGCGTGCCGGGGGTCGTAAGCGTTCACGGGTCGGTGGCGCAGGCTGTTTTTTCCGCTGCATGCGAAGCGGACAGTCCCATTTTCGCGGCCGGAGCGGTTGACCCATTGGGTATATTCCCCTGGATGCCGCGAAAATTGGGACAGTCCCCTGTGCACGGTTACGGGGGTCGCGCACCCGCGGTTCGCACGCTAAAGCGTGAACTCCAACAGGGCTTCGCAGCGCGGTTCTACATAAAGGCTTCGAGCACGTCGGACGGGGCGGGACCGTAAGAGTGGGGCTCCATGGTACAGGTGGCCCGGCCTTGGGTCAGCCCGCGCATGGCGTTCGAGTAGCCGAAAAGACTGGCCAACGGGGCGTGGGCTTCAATGACGGTCGTCTTGCCGCGCACGTGGGTGCGCTGGATCTGCGCGCGGCGCTGCTGGAGGTCGCTGACGATGTCGCCCACGCTCTCCTCCGGCGTGGTGACCTCCAGCCGCATGATGGGTTCGAGCAGGACGATGCCCGCCTCGCGCAGGGCCTTCTCGAAGGCGTCGGCCGCGGCGAAGCGAAAGGCCAGTTCATTCGATTCGGTTTCATGCACCCGTCCGCCGGTTACCGCCATGCGCACCTTCATGAGCGGGAATCCCAACGAGCCGCCGCCCTCGCCTCGCTCCTGGAGCACCTCGATGGCGGCCTGGAGCATCTCGGACGGCAGGGTGACGCCGGGGGCAACAGTCACCACCACCGGCCGGGTCAAATCGGCCGCGGGTTCCATGCGAATCGACAATTCGGCCGTGTGCGGGCGGCCGGCTATCATCCGGTGATGGCACGCCCCGGTGGCCTCGACGCAGCGGGCGATGGTTTCCCGATAGCTGACCCGCGGATTGTGCACCTTCACGTTCAGATTGAAGTCGCGGAGCAGCCGGTGCTTGATGACCTCCAGGTGCAGCTCGCCCATGCCGCTGATGAGGGTTTGGCCGGTCTCCTCGCTTTCGTGGGCGCGGAAGGTGGGGTCCTGCCGCTTGAGCATCTCGAGCACGCCGGCCAGCTTCTTGCGTTCGGTGGACGATTCGGGCTCGATGGCCATCGAGATGACCGTTTCGGGGAAGGCGATGGACTCGAGCAGGATGGGGTGCTTCGGGTCGCACAGGGTGTCGCCGGTGATCGAGTGGCGCAGGCCGATGACGCCGACGATGTCGCCGGGCAGCGCCTCGGAAATCTGCTCGCGGCGGTCGGCCATCAACCGCCAGAGTTGCGGGACGTTCTCCTTCTTGTTCTTGCCCGGGTTCAGCACCCGGCTGTTCGCCTTCATCGCGCCCGAGTACACCCGCACGTAGTGCATGTCGCCGTGCTTGTCCGCGACGATTTTGAACAATAGGCCGCAAAAGGGTTCCTTCGGGTCGGGCTTTCGGGTGATCTTCTCGGCCTCGCGGCCCTTCTTGGCGCCCACTTCGAGGGCCTCGACGGGTGGCATGTCGAGCGGGCTGGGGAGGTAGGCGCGCACGGCGTCCAGCAGCGGCTGAATGCCGATCTTGTCGAGCGCCGAGCCGCACAGGACGGGCACCACCATGTTGTGCAGCGTGGCGTCGCGCAGCACGCGGTGGACCATTTCCGGCGGGACCGGCTCTTCGGCCAGCAGTCGCTCGGTCAACTCGTCGCTGAACAGCGAAAGGCGGTCGAACAGGTGGGCCCGCCACATTTGGGCATCGTCGGCCGCCTCGGGCGGAATGTCTTGGACGACAATTTCCTTGCCCTCCGACTGCGGGGGGAAGCAGCGGAGCTTCATGTCGATCAGGTCGACGATCCCGCGGAAGGGGTCGTCGAAGTGGGGGGGGCCGCTGCCGAGCGGGATGTTGACCGGGAGCGGCTTGGCGCCGAGCCGTTTTTCGATTTCGTCGAGGGTGGCAAAGAAGTCGGCCCCCTCCCGGTCCATCTTGTTGATGAACGCCACCCGCGGCACGTGATAGCGGTCGGCCTGGTGCCAGACGGTTTCGCTCTGGGCCTCGACGCCTTCGCGGGCGCTGAACACGACCACGGCCCCGTCGAGCACGCGAAGGCTGCGTTCCACTTCGGCGGTGAAGTCGACGTGGCCGGGCGTGTCGATGAGATTGATCGTCACGTCCTTCCAGGGGAAGGTGACGGCGGCCGAGTAGATGGTGATGCCGCGCTGCTGCTCCTCGGGGTCGTAATCGGTTTCGGTGGTGCCCTTATCGACCTCGCCCATCCGGTGCTTGTAGCCGCAATAGAACAGCATCCGCTCGGTGACCGTCGTCTTGCCGGCGTCGATGTGGGCGACCACGCCGATGTTGCGAAGCTTGGTCAGGTCGGCAGACATGAAGGGCTTACCAGGCGAAATGCGCGAAGGCCTTGTTCGCCTCGGCCATGCGGTGGACGTTTTCCCGCCGGGTCATGGCGGTGCCTTCCTTCTTGTACGCCGCGATCAGCTCTTGAGCGAGTTTTTCGTGGCTTGGGCGGCCTTTCTTCTCCCGCACGGCTATGAGAATCCACCGGATGGCCAGCGACTGCTGCCGGTTCTTCTTCACCTGCATGGGCACCTGGTACGACGCCCCGCCGACGCGCTTCGAACGGACTTCGATGTTCGGCTTCACGTTCTCCATGGCCTGTGTGAACACCTCGATCGGCTCGACGTCCTTGACCCGCTTGCCGATCACGTCGAGCGCGTCGTAGAACACCCGCAGCGCGGTGCTCTTCTTGCCGTCCCACATGAGGCAGTTGACGAACTTGCTGGCCAGGATGGATCCGTACTTCGGATCCGGGGCGAGCTGCTTCTTGCTGGAGGTAATTCGACCCATGGGATAATTCGCAGTGGGAAACTTGGGAAATCGGTAAGGGTTGGGTGGACGCGGGGCCGGGCGCCGGTCGTCGCCGGCACACCTTCCACCGCACCCGAGGGGTCAGGAACTCCGTTTCGCGCCGTACCGGCTGCGCGACTGCTTGCGGCCGTCGACCCCGAGGGTGTCGAGCGACCCGCGAATGACCTGGTATCGCACGCCGGGAAGGTCGCGCACCCGGCCGCCGCGCACCAGCACGATCGAGTGCTCCTGAAGGCTGTGGCCTTCGCCCGGGATATACACGGTCACTTCCTTGCCGTTGGACAACCGGACCCGCGTGATCTTGCGGAGCGCGGAATTCGGCTTCTTGGGGGTCATGGTCTTCACTTGAAGACATACCCCCCGTTTCTGGGGGCATCGGGCGAGGACCGGCGACTTGCTAAACCGGCGCGGCTTTTTCCGCCGACGGCGGACGAGTTGATTGATCGTGGGCATAAAGGACCGTTGCGCCTAAAGACGCGAATCTTGTGACGTTGCTTCAGAAAGCCAATAAACCTGAAATTGTTATTATGTTCTATTGCGGGCCGCTGTCAATGGGGGGCCATGGCGTTCGCCCAAATACGAGGTCATTCGCCGGCCCCCTCCTCTTCGGGGTTGTCGCCCACCTTCTCTTCCGGCGTATCGCTGCCGCTCAGCAGGGCGTCGAGTTCCTTCGAGGTTGGCTCGGCCGATCCGTCGCCTTGCTTCGCCCCGTCGCCTTCGGCCGCTTCGGTCTCGCCGGCCTTCTGCGGGGCCGTGGGCGCGCTGTCGAGCAGCGGGAAATGCCGCGAGAGGACGCTTTCCTTTTCGGCGGCCAGCGCATCGAGTGCTTCGGGGCGGATACGCACCTCGGCGTCCTGGTAGGTGCGGAATCCGGTTCCGGCGGGCACGAGGTGCCCGAGGATCACGTTCTCCTTCAACCCGACCAGGTTGTCGACCTTGCCGGCGAGGGCGGCCTCGGTGAGGACCTTGGTGGTTTCCTGGAAGCTGGCCGCCGAGATGAAGCTGTTGCTCTGGACCGACGCCTTGGTGATTCCGAGCAACTGGGTACTTGCGGTGGCCGGCTTGGGTCGCACCCCCTCGGCCGGGGATCCGCCGAGCGCCTCGATTTGCGTGTTGGCGGCCTCCAGGCTTTCCTTCGGCACGATGGCGCCCTCGGGGAATTCGCCGTCGCCCGGTTCGGAAATCTTTACGCACCGGGCCAACCGCTCGTTGGCCTGCCGAAATTCGAACTTGTCCATGACGGCGCCGGGCAGCAGATCCGTGTCGCCGATGCTTTCGACGCGGACCTTGCGGAGCATCTGGGCGACGATGATCTCGATGTGCTTGTCGTTGATTTCGACGCGTTGGGAGCGATAGACGTTCTGGATTTCGCGTACGAGGTACTGCTGCACGGCTTCCTCGCCGGAGATGCGGAGGATGTCGTGGGGCACGAGCGGGCCGTCGACCAGGGCCTCGCCCGCCCGAACAAAGTCGCCGGCGTGCACGCGCAGGTACTTCCCGTGCGAGACGAGGTGCTCGCGTTCGATGCTCGTCTCGCTGCGGACGATGATGGTCCGCTTGCCGCGGCGTTTCTCGCCGAGCAGTTCGACCGCGCCGTCGATCTCGGCGATGACGGCGGGGTCTTTGGGTTTTCGGGCTTCGAAGATTTCGGTCACCCGGGGCAGGCCGCCGGTAATGTCCTGGGTGCCGGA
>SKJM01000242.1 GCA_007122045.1 Planctomycetales bacterium
CCCCTCGGAGCAAGGGGAAGAGCCCTTCCGGCTGCTGGTGCCGCGGCCCCTGGTGGAAACCGGCGACGGCCAGGCGGCCGTTTGGCTGGCCGACCGCCTCAGCGGCACGGCGCGGCGGCAGGCGGTGGTGCTGGGCAAAGCGGGCACCGAGCAGCTCGTGGAAGTGGTCGAGGGGCTCAACGCAACGGACAAACTCGTCGCCGGCGGCCGCGAAGGGCTCCGCCACGGCGACCGCATCACGATTACCGGCGAGGCTTCACTGTAGTGCGACGCTGCGAGTAGGATGGGCTTTCCAGCCCGTCAAAACCGCGACGGACAAGAAACAACCCAGTCATGTTATTGCTTCACGGCGCCTAAAGTGCGACTCGACGAGTCACCACAATACCGGAGAAACTCCCATGCCACTGGTCGAAATCCGTAACCTGACCAGGCAGTTCTCGAAGGGCGGCGAAACGATCACGCCCTTGAACGATGTTGATCTGACCATCGAGCCGAGGGACTTCCTCTCGCTCATGGGACCCAGCGGCAGCGGCAAGAGTACCCTGCTGAATCTGCTCACGGGCATCGATCGGCCGACTTCCGGCCAGATCCTCGTCCACGGCACCGACATCACGCGGTTGTCGCGCGCCCGGCTGGCCGACTGGAGGGCCGCGAACATCGGCTACATCTTCCAAACGCACAACCTGATTCCCGTCCTGACCGCCTACGAGAACATCGAACTGCCGCTGTTGCTGCTGCCCATGACGGCGGCCGAGCGCCGCAAGCGGATCGCGATCGCCCTGGAGGCCGTCGACCTGACCGACCGCGCCGACCATTACCCGCGCCAGTTGTCCGGCGGCCAGGAGCAGCGGGTCGGCATTGCCCGCGCCATTGTCGCCAACCCGACCATTGTCGTTGCCGACGAACCCACCGGCGATCTGGACGCCCGGACGGCCGGACAGATTTTGCAGTTGGTCGAGCGGCTCAACGCCGAGTTGGGAATGACCCTGTTCGTAGTGACCCACGACCCGAAGGTGGCGGCCATTGCGGCGCGCCGGCTGCACCTCGACGAGGGACGATTGATCGAGTCGGAGCCCCGTGCCCCCCTTGCCGCCTTGGACGCCAACCGAAGGAGGGCCTGACCGTGTTTCGATTCGCTCCCTATGTGCTGAAAAGCCTTTGGCGGCACCGCGCCCGAACGGCCCTGACCGTCAGCGGGACCGCCGTGGCGCTGTTCGTGTTTTGCGTGGTCGCCGCGGTTCAGGAGGGGCTGGACCGCCTCGCACGCCCGTCCGAGGCCGACCGGACGCTGGTGGTCTTCCAGGAGCACCAGTTCTGCCCGGCCAACAGCCGCCTGCCGGAAGACTACGCCCGGACGATCGCCGAAGTGCCCGGCGTGCGCAGCGTGGTGCCGGTCCAGGTTTTCACCAACAACTGCCGCGCGAGCCTGGACATGGTGGTGTTCCACGGCATTCCGCCCGGGCAACTGCGGGCGGCGCGCGCCCCGGAACTGCGGTCGGGCAGCTTCAGCGCGTTCGAGGGGCGCACCGACGCGGCGCTGGTGGGCCAGGCGGTGGCCCGCCGCCGCGGGCTCGAGGTGGGCGAGAGCTTCACCGTCGGCGAAGTGACGGTTTCCGTCGCCGGCGTGTTCGCCTCGCCGGTGGCCGCCGAGGAGAACTTCATCTACACGCACCTCGACTTCCTCCAGCGGGCGCCGGGCCGCAACGCGGTGGGCACGGTCACGCAACTGGAGGCCCAATTGGCCGAACACGCGGACCCCGACGCCACGGCCGCGGCCATCGACGCCCGGCTCCGCCACGGGCCGGTCGGCACCGCCACGCGCACCAAGGGCGTGTTCCAACGCGAGGCGATCGGCGACCTGGCGGAACTGATCGGCTTCGCCCAGTGGCTCGGCTACGCCTGCCTCGGCCTCGTCTTCAGCCTCGTGGCTACTACCACCCTCATGGCCGTGCAGGACCGCGTCAAAGAACACGCCGTGCTGCAGACGCTCGGCCTTCGCCCAATACGCGTCTTCCGCCTGGTCCTGGCCGAGAGCCTCGTGCAGAGCATGGCCGCCGGGGTGCTGGGAATCGGCTTGGGAATGCTGGTGCTCAGGTGGTGGGGCTTTTCCATCGGGACCGAGGGGGTGGCGATTGCGCTGGAGCCCTCGCTGCGGCTGGCCGTGCTGGGGGCCGCCGTTTCGGGGGCCGTCGGCCTATTCGCCGGCCTGGCCCCCGCCTTCCAGGCGGCCCGCACCGAGATCGTCACCGCGCTGCGGCAGGCGTGAACGAACGCATTATCGGCCTGGGCCCGACTCTAGCGAAGCCGCCGACGATGCGGTACCCTACGCGGATGGCGCGGCGGCGCGGGGTGTCCCGGAATTCGCCCCGCCGCGGGACTGGCACAAGAATGGTTTTTCGTCGGCTTGGCCTGGCGAGAATTGCCGACCTAAGTTCAATAAACGCAATGACTTAGGGAGCTGGGGAACTAGGATTTGAACCTAAAACTCGGCGTTTCCGTAACTTCCGTGCCCACAAGGATTTCGGCGCGTAACTCCTTTGTACGAAATAGTTTGCGCCACCAGCCTGTGTGGCGTGGCGGAGCATCCGTAGGTCGAGATGTGGTGCTATATGGTTGTAAGATTGTTGTAAGATTTCGGCGGTTAGGACACTTGGCTAATGGGACTCCCTGATGTTGTAACTTCTGTTGCAAAGCCGAGTCCAGCCTGAACCGCGCATCGGTTGCGCACGCGCCGCTCCAATGGCTGGGGCGTCCGACCACCTGAACGTCGCCGACTTCGAGTTGCCCACCATTCGTATCATTCTCCGACTCCGGACACGCTGTCCCGGCCCTCCCAGACCGAGTAAGTGAATACGCGGTCATGGCTGTCTGACATTCGGCCCACCCCGAACAATCGCGGTCCGACCCTCGGACGGCCCCGCACCGA
>SKJM01000204.1 GCA_007122045.1 Planctomycetales bacterium
CCACAAGCGCATCGAGCAGGCGGCGAATATCGACAACCCACTGGCCCAGCATGGGCCGGCCGATCCACAGCGACCATTCGGCCGTGTTGTGGTCGGCCGCGCGGCCGATCTTGTCGCGCGGGTAGGCCAGTTCGCCCGTCGCCCGCAGGTCCAGCGTGATGACGCTCCAACCGCGGTGTTCGAGCATTGTCGCCAATTCGCTTCCGTCGGCCTCTTCCGCCCCGTCGAGGTCGAGCACAATCGCCAGGCGCTCGGTGGGCGTGGGCCCACCCCGCTGTCGCGCGGTAAGCGTCAAGCCCGGCTCCGGCGCGAAGGTGATCGTGCGCCCTGCGCCGTCGGACGCCACTTTCACCTGGGTTCCGGGCGCCGGCCGGGGCGGCTCGCGTCCGAAAAGGCACCGGGCCAACCTCTGCAAGGCCGCATGACGCTCGGCCTGCCACGCTTCCAGGCTGGAAGGCGGCCGCCGTTGTTCGACGAGCCGGCGCGCCTGAATCGCGGCAAACCGGGGAATCGTCATGAAGTCGTGGGGTCGGCTGGCGCCCGGAAAGCAGCGCAGTGTCTCCGGTTCCTCCGTCTGGAAGTCCGGCTCGGCAATGGGCGAGCCGTCGCCGGAGTCCTTCAGAAAGCGGGTCATCCAGCCGTACATCGACTCGCGCATCGGCTGGTTGTAGTCGTGCGGTGCTTCGAAGACGGCGTGGTCGAGGTTCGCCTCTTGCCCGTACAGGGCGAAGACCGGCCGGGTCAGGGCAAGCGACTTGCGGGCCTCTTCCACGGAGAATTGCACCGCGTCGCGCGTGGCGTTGATGACCCGCAGCGCCCGCGGGGCCGTCATCGCCAACACGCCCCATTCCTCGGTGAACCGCAGCGCCCCGGGCACGACCTCGCACATGCAGCAGGCCGCGCCCAAGTATGCCTGGTAGTTGCCCACCGAGCAGACGGGCACGACCGCCGAGAAGCGTTCGTCCCAGGCGCCCGAGTACATCGTCTGGTTGCCTCCGCCGCTGCACCCGGTGATGCCGATCCGGCGGCCGTCCACCTCGGGCCGCGTGAGCAGGTAATCGACCGCCCGCATGTTTTCGTACACTTGCAGGCCGCACAGCGACAGCCCGGGGGGAAACAGCGTCGCGGCGACCATTTCGCCGTGGTACTCGCCGAGCGCCTTGGTCAGGCCGCGTTCGCCCGCCCCGAATGCATCGACCGACAGCACGAAGAAACCCAGTTTCGCTAACCCGATGCATCGGGCCTGGACGACCGGATCCTGCTTCGCGCCCCGCCAGTGGCCGTGAACGCACAGTACGGCCGGGACCCTTTCCTGACGATCCGGCACGTAGGCGTTGGCCGTCATCCGGACGTCCGGGAGCGTCTGAAACACGATCTTTTCCACGCGATAGCCGTCTCGCTGGAGCGTGCCCACAATTTTCGGTTCGAGAGGGGAAGGCTCGTCCGGGAACTCACCCCACGCCTCCTGAATCCGTTGCCGCAGCGCTGCCCGCTGCTGTTCCCACTCGTCAAGCGTCGCCGGCGGCTTGTCAGCCTCCCGCATTTCGGCCGCTTGCCGGCGGACGAACTCCAGGAAGGCGTACTGCGAACCCGCCTCTTGAGCGTGGGCAGCAGGCAATGCCGGAAAGACGGCCAGGAACGAAATGGTGGCAATCCGCATCGACCGGTGGAATACGTTGGCTCGCATCGTTTCCATTGTGTTCTTCCTCGTGTGGCCCCCGAAATGGACGGGTCTGGCCAGTCATGGGGCCGGCCGAGGCAAGCCCGGCGGGGAATGAGCTACCGCCCGAGGTAGATGACCGGCGGCTCGCCGTTGACGGCCAGGCGGGCGGGGGTGGGCAGGGTGATGGTGAACCGGGTGCCGTGGCCGAGCGCGCTGTCGACGGCGATGCTGCCGCCGTGGGCCTGGATGATCTTCTTGGCGATGGGCAAGCCCAGCCCCGAACCGTTCCGCTTGGTCGAGTAGAACGCCTCGAAGATCCGCGCCTGGGTCTCGGTGTCCATTCCACAGCCGCTGTCGATCAGGTCGAGCCCCACCCCGTCGGCCCGCGGGTACGTGCGCACCACGAGCTGCCCGCCGTCGGGCATGGCCTGCTCGGCGTTGAGCATCAGGTTCAGCAGGGCGCCGTGGAGGGCCTCGGCGTCGAGCAGCACGGTGGGCAGGTCGGGGGCGAGGTATTCGCTCAGTTCGATGTTCGCCTCGGCCGCCTTCGGGCGGAAGAACTCGAGCACCTGGCGCACCGGCTCGTTCAAGTCGGTGGGCTCCAGCTCGAGCCGGCGCCCGCGGGCGAAATGCAGAAAGTCCTCGAGGATCTTCTCCAGCCGGGTGCACTCGCGAAGCACGGTTACCACTTTGCCCAGCGCGCGGCGGTCGCGCGGCGCGTCGCTGCCGCGGAAGTCCTCGGCCAGCAGGTCCATGTTCATCCGGATCGTGGACAGCGGGTTCTTGATTTCATGGGCGAGGCCCCCGGCGAGGCGGGCGATCTCCGAATACTGGTCGACCAGCTTCTGGTGGGCTTCCGTCGGGATTGATTCGGGTGGTGCCACGGGACCCTCGCGCAAAATCGACGCTGCCGTCCTTCCGCCGGGTGCGGGAGGGCCGGCCGGCTGTTTCGGCTTATTCATGACGATGTAGGGTGGTGACAAGCAAGCCAAAACCCTGGTGGGACTTCGGTCGCTCGCCCGGCCGCGCTTCCGGAAAAGCGACGTGCAAACCAGCCAAGCGTGGCTTGCGCAGTCCCCGCAAGAACTTACGCGACCTCGTCCCACCCCCCACCCATGAATAATCCGGGCTATCGTCTGGGGCGGCGTTCGCGCCGGCCGCCCCCGTTGCCCCCGTTGCCGGCCGCCTGGCCTTCCTCCGGAGCCTGGCCCAACTCCTGCATGGCCATCCGCCGGCTGAGCTTCACGCGGTCCTGGTCGTCGA
>SKJM01000700.1 GCA_007122045.1 Planctomycetales bacterium
TCACAGATCGGCACGCCCTACTCCACTCCACACTGCCCGTCACATCCGAAGTTCCCATCCATTATCGCGACCGACTCCACATCGATTATCTTGCCTGCTCTCACCAGCAGGGGCAGGTCGATGTTGTCGAAGATGCGTGGCATGGATGGTGATCCTACTGGGTGTTTTACCCATTGCTCCGCGGACACGATGCCCCTGCTACTCTCGGGCGACCGGCCCGACGCAGCCGGCACGACATTGACACTACCAAAAGAACGGCTCGGGGTGAAGTACCCCCATAGGAAGGATTCGGTTCCGGCCGGGCGTTCCCGGGTGGTGCGGATTCGGTTATGCCGGTCAAGCAAACCGGGGGGCTTCAGCCCGGTTTCGGCCGCCGCAATCCATCTTACCAGCCTGTTTTGTCAGATTCCGGGCTTGTGAAAGCGGCTGAGAGTGGCGCGACGGTGACCATCACCCGGCGGGGTCGCGAGGGGGCACGTCTTGTGCCGATCGAACCGGAGCCTCCCAAACCCGTGTCCGAACTCGCCGCGTTTCGAGCGGCTATTGTGGCGTACGGGATACCCCTCTCTGGCGCTGCCATCGAAGCCCGCAAAGGGACACGTTATTGAGGCTCTTCCGTTTCTGGGTGCAGACTGCTTTTCCGGGGGACGGCACAGCGGCGTGTGCCTACTACATTGGCGCGGCCTGCACCCAGAAACGGCAGTGTCGTTACTGATGGCGTCCTTCGAAGCGGAACTCGCCGTCGCGGTAATCGACCACCACCCGCGTCCCTTCCCGGAAATCGCCTTTGAGCATTTCGACCGCCAGCGGGTTCTGAATGCGCTGCTGAATGACGCGTTTCAGCGGCCGGGCGCCGTAGGTGGGATCGTAGCCGGCGGCGGCAATCTGGTCGACGGCCGCCTGCGTCACGTCCAGGTCGATCTGCTTGTCGGCGAGTTGTTTCCGCAACCGTTCCACTTGAAGTTCGACAATGCGGCGGATGTGCTCCCGCCGGAGCGAATGGAAGATGAGCACCTCGTCGACCCGGTTGAGGAACTCCGGCAGGAAGCGGGCTTGCAGGGCGCCCATGACGGCCTCGCGCATCTGCTCTTCGGTGCCGCCCTCGCGCGAAACTTCCTGGATGAGTTGACTGCCGATGTTGCTCGTCATCACGACAATCGTGTTCGTGAAGTCGACCGTGTGCCCCTGGTTGTCGCTCAGGCGGCCGTCGTCGAGCACCTGGAGGAGGATGTTGAACACGTCGCGGTGGGCCTTCTCGATTTCGTCCAACAGGATGACGGCGTACGGGCGGCGGCGGACGGCTTCGGTGAGCCGGCCGCCCTCCTCGTAGCCGATGTAGCCCGGCGGGGCGCCGATGAGCCGGCTGACCGTGTGCCGCTCCATGAACTCGCTCATGTCGAGCCGCACCATGGCGTTCTCGTCGTCGAACATCACCTCGGCGAGGGCCTTGCACAGTTCGGTCTTGCCCACGCCGGTGGGTCCCAGGAAGATGAACGATCCGATGGGCCGGTTGGGGTCCTGCAGGCCGGAGCGGTTGCGCCGCACGGCGTTCGAGACGGCCTCGACCGCCTCCTCCTGGTTCACCAGCCGCCGGTGGATGCGCTGCTCCAACACCAACAGCTTGTGCCGCTCGGTTTCGACCATGCGGCTAACGGGGATGCCCGTCCAGGCCGAAACGACCTCGGCGATCTCTTCGGGTCCCACCTCGCGGCGGAGGAGCCGCTTGCCGGGGGCCGCGCCTTCGCCCTCGGTCTCTTCGGCCACGTCGAGTTGGTCGGCCAGTTTCTTGCGTTCGACGTCGAACTGGTAGAGCTGCTGGTAGTCGCTTTCGGGAACCACTTCGCCGGCCGACTGCTTCTCCTTGATGTGCGCGGAAAGCTGGTTGGCCTGGTGCTCGACCTCGGCCAGCCGGTTGCGCATCTGCTGCACGTCGCCCAGGCCCGCCTTCTCCCGCTCCCACTGCTCGCGCAGTTCGGCCAGCTTCTCGCGCAGCGCGCGCATCTCCTCCTCGACCTCGGCGCGCTGCTGCCGGGCATGCTCCTCGGTCTCGTCGGCAAGCTGGCGGTGGGCCAGTTCGAGCTGCACCAGCCGCCGCTGCACCTGGTCGATTTCCTCGGGCACGCTCTCCAACTCCATGGCCAACCGGCTGGTAGCCTCGTCCATCAGGTCGATGGCCTTGTCGGGCAGGAACCGGTCGGCAATGTAGCGGTGCGAAAGCTGGGCGGCGGCCACCAGGGCCGAATCCTTGATCCTGACCCCTTTGTGGTGCGCCTCGTACCGCGGCTTCAGACCGCGGAGGATGGCGATGGTGTCCTCGACGGTCGGCTCGCCGACGTATACCGGCTGGAAGCGGCGTTCCAGCGCGGCGTCCTTCTCGACGTGCTTGCGGTACTCGTCGAGCGTGGTGGCGCCGATGCACCGCAGTTCGCCCCGGGCCAGGGCCGGCTTGAGCAAATTGGCGGCGTCGGACCCGCCTTCCGCCCGGCCCGCGCCCACGATGGTGTGCAACTCGTCGAGGAACATGATCACGTTCCCGGCGTCGGTCACCTCGCGCAGCACGGCCTTCAGCCGCTCCTCGAACTCGCCGCGGTACTTGGTGCCGGCCACCAGGGCGCCCATGTCGAGGGCCACCACGCGCTTGCCCTTGAGGCTTTCGGGCACGTCGGCCTCGACGATGCGCAGGGCGAGCCCCTCGGCGATGGCCGTCTTGCCCACCCCGGGGTCGCCGATCAGCACGGGATTATTCTTCGTGCGGCGCGAAAGCACCTGGATGACGCGGCGGATTTCCTGGTCGCGGCCGATGACCGGATCGAGCTTGCCCTGCCGCGCCTTCTCCACCAGGTCGATACCGTAGCGTTCCAGGGCCTGGAACTTCTCCTCGGGGCTCTGGTCGGTCACCCGGGCGCTGCCGCGGATGGCCTGCA
>SKJM01000462.1 GCA_007122045.1 Planctomycetales bacterium
AGGCACGGTCACGTCTTGGAGTTCGCGCTGCTTGACGCGCACCGGGGCCAGGGGCGTCAGCCACCAACTCGCAGCGAACAGAAAGACGGCGATCCCCCCCCAAAGTCGGTAGGTTGTCTCCCCAATTCCGGGCAGGCGAATGGTTCGCCGGCGCTGCTGCCGCGCCCGCAGTTGCTTGCCGAAGTCGGCATGGCGACCGCGACGCAGGCTGAGGAGCAGTTCATCGGGCGTTTCGCGCTCGCGGGTTGCCGCCGCGTACAACCCCACGGAAAGCCCTGCGAAACCCATCGCCAACAGGCGCTGCACGGCCGCAGGCTGCTCCGGCCCGAAGACAAACCAGCAAAGCACCAAGTAGACGCCCAGTCCGACCGCCGCCCCGATGGTCAATGGTGCCCAGCCTTTGCGCTTGCGCGTCGATTGTCCACGACGGACGGCAGCAACCCAATTGTCGTTTTCCGGTTGAACAGTACGCTTTGCCATGGTAATGCTTAGCGGAGGGCCGGCAAGTGGGAGGGGCGCTTACCCCTCAAGAGGCTGGGCATTCTGGGACGGCGCACCCCCGCCCTCCCGCCATTGCCCGAACCTATCGTATTCTAATACCTCCGGGTGGCCTCTACCAGGGGTTGCACCAAGAGGATGACGGTGGTGCAGGCGCTTGACGCCAAAGCACCCCTCGTGTAGCGGCAGTTATGACCCCCATTCAAGGCGCAGGCCGCAACGATGCGGCGGGCGCGGTCGGCCCCCGAAAAAAGCGGTCGGCGGCTGGAAACGGAAGCCCTTTCCTTATTATACTGTATACGACCGGTTCGCGCTCACGGCGATTCCCGGACCAGGATACTCAGCCGCAGCCTGTGCCGCCATTCCGGGGAGGCAGCCTTCGTGAAACAATGCTCCACTCGATGCCTGCTGGCAGTTCTTGCCACGGCAGTCGCCGTTGCGGCGCCGGCCGACACGGTCGTGTTGTACGACCCCGAACGGGGCACGACGCCGGACCGGCAGGGCTGGGCGTATATCACTCGCCCGGTGCTGGTTGCCAAGGCGCAGCGGTCGTTTTCCGAGGGCCTCACGCGCCTCGATACCACGCCGGTAAAGGGCGAGTGGGCCGGGTTCTTCAGCCGGGTCGACCTGGGCCGGGTGAACCTGAGCCATCCCCGCATGCCCAAACTGGACCGCCACACGGGCTATACCGTCCGGTTCCGCCTACGCGTGGCCGAGGAGCATCACACGGGCAATGACCGCGCCGGGTTCAGCGTGCTGGTCGTGGGCGATGACTTGCGGGCGGTCGAGCTGGGCTTCTGGACCGACGCGATCTGGGCTCAGTCGGGCCCCAACCCCCGCAACCCCGACGAACCGCTTTTCACCCACACGGTCGAAACCAGCCGAGTCGACACCACCGAGTTGACGCGCTACGAGTTGCGTGTATTGGGCGATTCGTATTTCCTGTTCTCGGGCGCGCGGCGGTTGCTAAGCGGCCCGCTGCGCGATTACTCCCGCCATGGCCATCCGGTGTATCGTCAGGCCAATACCATCTTCCTGGGCGACAACACGAGCCGCGCCGCGGCGGTGGTCGAAATAGGCCGCGTGAAGGTGCGAACCGGGATCATTCAGGACGATGCCGGGGGGTGACAATTAGCCCACTAGTGGGTCTTCGGTCGCTCGGCTGGGCCTGCTTCCGGCGCACGACATGCAAGCCGGCCAACGTGGATTGCGCATAACCGCCAGCGACCAGGCGCATGCGCCCTACCCTGTGTGGCTAATTCGGGCTAACTCGGATTAGCCACGAGCCCGCAGCATGCGCCGAACGCCGCCCGTTCGCGCATAATCCGGGCTAATCGAATTGGCGCGCCAGACGGGCGGCTCGGGGGGTTCGCCCCTCTGCCGGACTCGTGCCCCCCTTCACCGTGCCCACTGCGAAGCGTATCATGTATTGTGGCTATCCGCCCGATTCCCTTGTCTGAAACCGATTCGATTATGACCCGCACAATTACCTTCCCACCCGCCGATCCACCCGAGGCCAACGGCGCACATACCGCGGGCTGGTGGCAGGCCGGTGAGAAAGACAGCGTGCTGTGCAACCTCTGCCCGCGGCAGTGCCGCATCGCGCGCAGCAAGCGCGGGTTCTGCTTCGTGCGCGAGAATCGGGGCGGGCGGCTCGTTTCCGCCACGTACGGGCGGAGCACCGGCTTCTGCGTCGACCCGATCGAGAAGAAACCGCTGTACCAGTTCTATCCGGGCACGGCGGTGCTGTCGTTCGGCACGGCGGGCTGCAACCTGGGGTGCCGCTTCTGCCAGAACTGGACCACGACGCGCAGCCGCGACGTGGCCGCCGGCTCGGAACTCGCGCAGCCGGAAACCGTGGCCAACGCCGCGCAGCAGCTCGGCTGCCGGAGCGTTGCGTTCACGTATAACGATCCGATCATTTGGGCCGAGTACGCCATCGACACCGCCAAAGCGTGCCGCGCCGCCGAGGTTGCCACCGTGGCGGTCACCTCCGGCTATATCACCGAGCAGGCCCGGCCGACGTTCTTCCGGTACATGGACGCGGCCAATATCGACTTGAAGGGATTCACCGAGGCGTTCTACCGCGAGTTCTGCGCGGGGCAACTGGCCCCCGTGCTCGATACGCTCCGCTATCTGGCCAACGAGACCGACGTGTGGCTGGAAATCACGAACCTGATCATCCCGCAGGCCAACGATTCGCCCGAAGAAATCGAGCAGATGTGCCGCTGGATCGTCCGCGAGTTGGGCCCCGACGTGCCGCTCCACTTCAGCGCGTTTCATCCGGACTTCCAAATGAACGACCGCGGGCCCACGCCCCGCGAAACGCTCCTGATGGCGCACCGGATCGCCCGCCGCGCCGGCTTGCATTACGTGTATACGGGCAACGTCCACGACCCCGAGCACCAGGCCACGCTGTGCCCGAA
>SKJM01000539.1 GCA_007122045.1 Planctomycetales bacterium
GCCGGGGGCATCCCGGTCGCAGGGGGCGGCGCGCCGGTGCTCACTCGAAAACATGGTTTTCCACCGCGCGGACGATCTGCCCGACGACGGTCTCGGCGGCGAACCTCACGCGGGCCGCGGCCGCAACCGCCGCGCGATCGGTCCCGAGCGCGACGGCCACCGCTTCGGCCAGACAATCCGGTTCCAGGGCTGCCACCAGCGCGCCGTTCACCCCCGGCTCGATCCACGGCGCGCCGGTGGGCACGCCCACCGCCGGGCAGCCGCACAGCAGAATCTCTGCCAGCGCCAGCGGGCCGCGGTCGTCGTCGGAAAGGTACACGCACGCCCGCGAACGCCGCGCGGCGGCCAGCAACTGCGCCCGCCGGTAATGCCCGTACCGCACCACCTCCGACCGCGGGAAGCGCCGAGCCAACTCCGCCAGCAGCCCGGGCGTGAAGCCGCTCTTGGCATAGATGAGCAGATCGGTCCGATCGGTCCGATCGGTCCGATCGGACCGATCGGTTGGATACCCGGCCCCCGAATCCACCGGATACGGCCACACGGCAATCGGCGCCCGGTTGGCCGGCCCGAGGTGCCGCGCGATAAGTTCCCGGTACCAGGCCGACTCGGTGAACAGCAGCCGGCAGCTTGCCGCCCGGCAGAGGAATCGCTCGTACGGCAGTTGCCCCGGCCGCCGGCTGTTGTGGAACAGGACGTTCGGGCCGAGGATCAGCGGCCGGCCTTCCGCCGCACACCGGCAGGCCGCCGGAGCGTCTTGCCAGCACCAGAACCAGGGGACCTCGCCTTCCGCAAGCCGGCCGCCCACGTACAGCCACGCCGGGCCGTACCGCCGCAGCGCCCGCTGCAGCGCGTACTGCCCCTGGAACGGCCCACTGGCCGCTGGAGACGTTACTTCGCGAATCAGGCGGACCTTCATGTTAGTTGTTAGTTGTTAGTTGTTAGTTGTTAGTTGCTAGTTGTTAGTTGTTAGTGGGGAGGTGGCCAACGGCGTTAGCACTAGCAACCAGCAACCAGCAACCAGCAACCAGCAACTAGTAACTACTCCCCCCACGCGTCGCCGACGTAATCGGCGGCGATCATGGCGAGGTTGTCGGCGCGGCTGTCGAGCGTGCTTTCGGCCCGCCCGCGATGATCGACGGGGCTGGGCGCCGCGTGGCACCAGGCTTCGAGCCCGGCCACCTCGGCGGCCCGGCCGAGAAGGCGGTCGCCGTTCCAATCGGGCTGCGCGGCGCGGCACCGGCGCATGGCCGGCAGGAGGGTCGCCGGCGATTCGGCCGGGAACAGGATGCATTGGGTGCCGGCGTAGCCATCGTTCGCAATCAACCTGCCGAACGGGAGCGCGTCGCCGACGGGGTGGGCGGCCACCCAGTCGCGATAGCCCACGCTGCAGTACAGCGAGGCGAACCCCAACCGGCCGCGATGCGCCCGCAGCGCCGCGCACAACGGGCCGAGGTAGCCGCGGAAGCCGGCGGGCACGGCAATGTCGTCCTCGCACAGGAGGATCCAGCCGCCGGGGCAGGCGTTGCGGCCCGCCTCGGCCAGCCGGCACAAGGCGTCGAGGTACGCCTGTGCATGGCCCCGCCCGGCCCCGTCGACGTGCAGGTGCAACGGCGGCAGTCCGCTCCGGGCCAGGCTGCGGAGGGTCGCGGCAAGCAGCGCGGGCCGCGCGAGGTTCGTCAGCACGCCGGCCGTGAGCTTGCCGGTCGGGGGACCTGGCGGATCCGTTCGATTGGACCGATCGGGCCGATCCATCATGCGTCCTCCGGTTGTTGTGCCAAGACGGCAAGTTGCCAGGGTTCGTCGAGTTCCATCCGCGGCGGCTGCACGTACGGGAGAATCCGCTTGCCCAACCAGGGGAAGGGCAGGAGCCCGTCGTCGACGAGCAGCGCCCGGCGGCGGACGGCCCAGAAGCTGCCGTTGAAGAACAGCACCTCGCCGGCGGCGCGGCGGTCGTTGGCCAGGCCGGAACTGTGGCGGCGAATCCACGCTTGGGGGACGATCGTCTCGAGCAGCCCGGCCTCGGTGCGGCACAGCGCGCGGAAGGGGTTGAACATGGGAAACGGGCTGACGCTTTCGACCGAGTCGAGCCCGGCATCGTCGCGCAGCGCGCCGACGGCCGCCGACAGGTCGGCCGCCGCCGCGCCGGCCGCGTTGCCCAGCAGGATCACCAGGGCGTCGAGTTGGCGGCCCCATTCGGCTTCGATGCGGCCGAGCCCGTGCAGGATCGTCTCGTGGTGCGAAGCGCTGGGCCCGCGCAGCTCGACCGGGCGGTCGATGACCCGGCAGCCCGAAGCTTTCGCCCACGCGGCGATCTCGGGCACGTCGGTGCTGGTCCACACGCCATCGATCTCGGGCGTGCGCAGGGCGGCCCGAAGCGAATGAGCGAACAGCGGCCTGCCCCGGACCGGAAGCGTGTTCTTACCGGGCACGCCCACACTGCCTCCCCGGGCCGTTTGCAACGCGGCTACGAGCATGATAGGTCCTCTCTTGGGATGTCGGGCGAAAGGTGCGAACGCTGCGAAAGGAGTTCGAGTTCAACGCCCCGGCCCTTCAGCCAGTGATAGTAATGGCCGCTTGCGGCGATGGTCGCGGCCGTTTCCCAGGGGTACAGGTCGACGGGATCGGGGACCGGGGCGGCATGTTGGTAGCGCGGCGTGCCGGGCGGGGCCAGGTCCCAGCCGGCGACGATCAGCCGCCGGACGCCGAAGTGGATGGCCAGCGGAACGACCAGTTCGAACACGATGCCCGGCCCCCACTGCCGCTCGTGCTGCACCGCCACGAGCGACCGGTCCCACGCGCGCGTAACCACCAGCGCCTGCTCCCGTTGCCCGCACCCGCGCATCTCGAAGTGGTAATCCGACGCCGGCAGCGGCGCGTTCGGCACCCAGCTTGACGAAAACACCACGGGCCGCCGTCCGCC
>SKJM01000714.1 GCA_007122045.1 Planctomycetales bacterium
ATGATCGCCGAAATGATCGTCGACGACGCCAGTGCCATCCGGCCCGGATTAGAAGAGTCAGCCTGGGACGTCATTACGGCGCTCGTCTCATCGGGTATTGCCATGTCGATCGCCAACTCTTCGCGACCTGCCAGCGGCGCCGAACACCTGATCTCTCACGCCTTGGACCAGTTCGCCCGGCGGCCCCGAGCGCATGGCTTGCAGGTCGGCATGGCCGCATATCTTGTCAGCCGTTTGCAGGGCGAGAACGCCGAGTTGATTGCCCATGTGTTCGTCAAGACCGGGTTCCGGCGAGGGATTCATAACGATCCTTTCTCGCGGCGCGAGTGGTTGCAGGCAGTCGAAGAAGCTCCGGCCGTCAGACCGGACCGGTTCACGATTCTATCCACCCGGGAGTGCCGGGATGAGGTTGCCGCGCTGATCGACCAGGACGACTTCTTGCGCGGATGCTTCATCGATTAGGAAACATGAAGGGGACAGGCGCATATATTGACGAGGCTGGGGACGGGAGTCAAATGGCACTTGAACTTTCATAACGGCTTGCCTGGGAAAGGTTTATAATTGCGTCGTGATGCGCGCAGATGTTTGTAGGGCTTGGGACGCCGCTTTCGCAAACGTGGCTCGAAACGATCGGGGCGGTGTCCGACCACGTGTGTGGCCACGGCCGCCAGCTAGGCATCGCACCACGCCTCGGAGGAAACGCGCGATACAAGCAAGAGTTCGGTAGGAACTGGGCGAGCGTTTGCAGTGTTCCCTTCAAACTGATTTCCCACGGTGATCGGCCGGATTCGTGCGGCTTGCGGTCACTGCGGTCGCGTCCAAACAACCAAATGGTCATCCTTGCCGAATCGCTCGCCCGTGCGAAAGTCCGTGGCGCGGTGTTGATGCTTGCGGACGACGATGTCGATGCCCCGCTTCACCGGCAGTGCAATGTCGAACCAAGCGCTAGACTACCGGTCTGCAAGGATGACATCGCCTTCGTCCAAAGCGTCGTAGAGCGTTCGAAAGAGACTGTTCTCGCCGGTCTGCTTGCCCTGGTATTTCCCGATCGCTGTCTCGATCACCGTGCCGACCGAGAGGGAAAAGATCACTCGGATTCGGGCGATGGGAAAGCCACAACCGGGTTTCTGGGTTTTCGGTTGTGGATAGGACGCCTGATTCTCTTCCGTGTTGGGCAAGGTGATGGTGGAGCCGTCCACCACGCGGGCCTTTCGCCCATGCCAGAGCCACGTCGCCGGCGATTCATCCTCGATCTGAGCGCCGGTCTCTCGCGCCAGGGCATGAAGGGCCTCTTCCGGCAGCTCGGCGCGTGCCGTGCAATACGCCCCAGTCTGGGCAGAGCATGGCGAAAGCCCCTGAGTCAAACGCCGGGCCATCAGCCGAGCCACGGCCTTGCGACACGAGTGATCGCGACTGAAACATTGCGAGAGGAAGACCAATACGGTCACCGCAGGCGTGTACACCCAACCTTGCCAACGCGCTCTTGCGGCGCCAAAGGCTCTCGTGATATGATCTTTGGGAAGCAGTGCGGCGAAGTACAGGCCGTCGCGACGACGAGCTTGCGCCACCATGGCGCGAAACGAGTGACACATTTTCGGCCTCCTCGCCGTTTGGGGGGTGGTTTTGGTATCCCTTATGACAAAGGGGGCCTTTTCTGTCCATATCACCTTTCTGGAAAAGGACTTACGGAAGTTCAAGTGCCATTCGACTCCCGTCCCCTTTTCCTGCCCCCATTTGCCAACCGTATTGACCGGGCGCTCGGGAAAGGGTATACTTGATCAGGTCTCGGTCGGGGGTTCTTGCGAGGGGGGCGCCCGACGGAATCTGAAACTTCGCCGGCTCACGATGCACTGGACTCCGCCTTCCAACCGACTGCACTCCCCACGGCACAGCGCCGTCGGGCGGGGCTGCGCCGGGTGGGGGGCCGGGCCGGCCACGCCGCCCTGAAAAAAGGCGCGCCGGTGCGGGTGCGGCGACGCTGGGGTTGAACGGCTTCCCCGGCATGCCGGTTCTTCCGCCGGCGTTCTCGGCGATCGATGGACGGCCATCGCGGCCGATTTGTTGGCTGCCGCTGCTCGGCCGGCAGGAGCGGGCAAAGCAACACAGGTCCATTGGGTGCGAAGCACCCGGGCCGTTCCGGTAAATCGGACCTGTGCCGTTCTCCCCGCCGTGTTCCCCGCGGTATGGTACTTCCCCCTTTCGGCAAAACAATGAACGAGTTCGATCCCCAGGTTCAACGCGAAGTGTCGCGGCGGCGCACGTTCGCGATCATTTCGCACCCCGACGCGGGCAAGACGACGCTTACCGAAAAGCTGCTGTTGTTCGGCGGCTGCATCGACGTGGCCGGCGCGGTACGCGGCCGGAAGGCGCAGCGCGCGGCCACCTCCGACTGGCTCGAACTGGAGAAGCAGCGGGGAATTTCCGTCAGTTCCACCGTGCTCACCTTCGAGTTCGACGGCCACCAGGTCAATCTGCTCGACACGCCCGGCCACCACGATTTCAGCGAGGACACCTACCGCACGCTCATGGCCGCCGACTGCGCCGTCATGGTCATCGACCTGGCCAAGGGCGTGGAAACGCAAACCGAGAAGCTGTTTCGGGTGTGCGCGCTGCGGAAGATTCCCGTCATCACGTTTGTCAACAAGGTCGACCGGCCCGGGCAGGCGCCGCTGGCCGTGCTGGAAGACATCGAATCGAAGTTCGGCATCGACGCCGTTCCTCAGAACTGGCCGCTGGGCACCGGCTACGATTTCGCGGGCATTGTCGACATGGCCACCCACGCCGCCCACCTGTTCCAGCAGCGCGCCGGAACGCACCGGGTCCCGTTCCAGTCGGTCGAGCTTGGCGCGCTCCCGGCGGAAGCCGGAATCCGGGCCGACGTACTCGCCCAGGCGGCCGAGGAGGTGGAACTGGTCGCCGCGGCCGGCGCCGGGTTCGACCGGGAGCAGTTCCTCGCCGGCAAGCAATCGCCCGTGTTCTTCGGCAGCGCCCTGACGAACTGGGGCGTCGAGCACTTCCTGCAGGGGTTCCTGAAGCTGTGCCCCCCGCCGGGCGACCGGGCGAGCGACGCGGGCCCAATCGCCGCGGCGCGCCCGGAGTTCGCCGGGTTCGTGTTCAAAATTCAGGCGAACCTCGACCCGCGGCACCGCGACCGCATCGCGTTCGTGCGCGTGTGTGCCGGCCGGTTCCGTCGCGATATGGAAGTGCTGCACACCCGCACCGGCGGCAAGCTCCGGCTGCGCCGCGCGCACCGGGTGTTCGGCCGCGAGCGCGAGACGATGGACGAGGCGTTTCCGGGCGATATCGTCGGGCTGGTGAACCCGGGCGAGTTCCACCTGGGCGATACGCTGTGCGAGGGCGCGGCGGTCAGTTTCGACCCGCTGCCGCAGTTTTCGCCCGAGAACTTCGCCATCCTCCGCTGTCGCAGCACGGACCGGCGGAAGCAGTTCGAACGCGGGCTAAGCCAGCTTCTGGAGGAAGGGGCCATTCAGGTCTTCTCCGACCCGCATGCCATGCGCCGCGAGCCGATGCTCGCTGCCGTGGGCGAGTTGCAGTTCGACGTGGTGCGATTCCGGCTCGAAAGCGAATACGACACGCCGACCGACTTGCAGTGGCTGCCGTTCAAGCTGGCCCGTTGGGTCGACGAGGAGCCCGCACAGTTGCAGCAGATGCGCCTGCCGTATTCCGCGAAGATGGTGCGCGACCAGTTCGGGCACCATGCCGTGCTGTTCCACTCGCAGTGGGACGCCGAGTACGCCTCGCGCGAGAACCCGGGGGTCCGGTTTTCGGTGATGTGCGCTGCGCGGGCGATATAGGTGTGGGCATCGATATTGGCGAGCGGGGGCCGGGAGTCCGTTGTCCTCCTTGGAGTGCGACGGCTTGACGCCGCTTTCGTCTTGCGTCAGTTATGGCCATTCACGCGGCGACTGTCGGAGGCGGGGAGGGAAAAAGGCATAGCCAGAGCGGCGTCAAGCCGCCGCACTCCAAGAAAGCCCCATGTGCCGCCGGCCGAGTTAACATGACACGAATGGAAAGCAAAGAAAACGAGACCCGATGAGTCATTGTGTAACGGAAAAGAAACGTTTGGCAACGGAATGCCCGGCGGAGGCGGCGGGGCAGCCGCGTTCGCTCTACTATGGTTGGGTCATGCTGCCGATGGCCATGGCCGCCATGATCGCCAGTTCCCCCGGCCAAACGTATGGAATATCGGTCTTCAACGAGCCGATCCGGCTGGCGCTGGGCTTAAGCCACGGTGGCCTGGCCGCGGCCTACATGCTGGGGACGCTGCTCGGGGCGGTGCCGATCGTGTACATCGGCTATCAGATGGACCGCCACGGGCTGCGACGCACGATGCTGACCGTGATTACCCTGTTCAGCCTCGCATGCCTGCTCACGTCGTTCGTTCAGGGTTGGGTTACGCTGGTCGCCGCGTTTTGCCTTCTGCGCATGCTCGGGCCGGGCGCGCTGTCGTTCCTTAGCGGGAACGTGCTGCCGTTCTGGTTCGACCGCCGGCTGGGGACGGTGGAAGGCATGCGGCAGCTTGGCACCGCGACGGCCATCGCGGTGGTGCCCCTGCTCCATCTGTGGCTCATTAACCAATGGGGCTGGCGCGGGGCGTATGCCGTGCTGGGCGTCGGAATCTGGCTCGTGCTGTTTCCCGCCGTCGTCGTGCTGTTCCGCAACCGCCCGGGCGACCTGGGGCAGTGGATGGACAACCGCCGCCCGTGCCGCGCGCTGCCGGAAGAACGGGGCGCAGACGTCTATTGGGGGTTCACGCTCGGGCAGACGCTTCGTATGCCGACATTCTGGATTGTCGCGTGCAGTGCCGCGTTGCTCGGGTTGATTCATACGGGCGTGTTCTTCTGCGTGGTGCCCATCGTCCAGGAGCGAGGTCTGACGGCCGGCGACGCCGCGGCCATGCTCACCCTGTTCGCCGTCGCCCTGGCGATGATGCAACTTCCGGCGGGCATGCTGGCCGACCGGATTCAGGCCCGCTGGCTGCTGTTGGCGGGAATGGCCGGCCTCAGTACGGCCGTGGCCACGCTATGGCTTTCGGAGAGCCGGATCGGGGCCCTCGCCGCGGGCGCCGGATTCGGCGCATCGCAAGCCGTTGTGTTCGGCGCGGCGAACCCGTTGTGGGCCCGCTATTTCGGACGCCTCCACTTGGGAAAGATCCGCGGCGTGCTGATGACGCTGAACGTGGCCTTGTCGAGCCTGGGGCCGCTGTTGGTCGGCGTCACTCGCGACTGGCGCGGCGACTTCAACTTCGCCCTGGTGGTATTTGTCCTGGCGCCGATGCCCCTGGCCGCCCTGGCCCTGTTCGTCGCTCCGCCCCGGCGCGAGGTATTGGACGTTGCCCCCGCCTTGGCAAGGCCCACGGAGAAACTCGTTGCGGTTGAGGGCCTGGAAGTGATCGCAAAGCCGCTCGCAACGTAGGAGGCTGTTTGTTGAGTTCCCACGAACCACCTGCCGGCCGCTTCTGCGTCCTGCACGATTCCGACACCGACATGGGCACGCTCATGCTCCGCAGGCGGTGGTCGCCGGCGCTGGAGTGCGACGTGTTCGAGATGACGCTCGACGGCAAGCTGATGATGTCCAGTGCGGTGAGCGTTTCGGAGCAGGCTCTGGCCGAGCGGGCCCTTGAACTGCTGCCCGACAGGCCCCTGCGCGTGCTCGTGGGCGGCCTGGGCTTCGGCTTCACCGCCCTGGCGGCCCTGGCCGACGCCCGGGTTCGGGAACTGACGGTCGTCGAGCGGCTCGCGCCGGTCGTCGCGTGGCATCGATCCGGCCTGCTTCCGTGGTCGGAAAAGCTGACGGCCGACCCGCGAGTGGAGATTATCGAAGGCGACTTCTTCGCGAGGGTCGCCCGCGACGCGGAACCCGGCGCACGCTACGACGCCATCCTGATCGACATCGACGATTCGCCGAGCCTGCTGTGGCACGAAGGCCATGCGGGCTTCTACGAGGCGCGGAGCTTGGAGACCCTGCACGGGCATTTGCAGCCAGCGGGCGTCTTGGCGCTATGGTGCGCAGAACACCCCGGCGAAGCATTCATCGAGGCCGTCAATGCGGTCTTCGCAGCAACCTCGGTGTCGGCGGTTCCATTCGAGAATCCCTGTGTTCGCCAGTCGGTTACCGACTACCTCCTGCTGGCAACAGCGCACCCGGATACCCGCACCGCAGCCCCATGACGCCGCAGCCAGCCGGCAACGCGGGGAAGATAGAAAGTGGAGGATAGGGGCTCGAACCCCTGAGCTTCTGAATGCCATTCACTGCCGCCGGGCTGAAGTCTTGGAGTTACCCGATCGCCGCAATCACGGTCGCCGGTCTGCTATCGTGGGCAGGCGAGCCCTCACCGGCCGCCGCCGAGGTGGAACGGAACGTGCTGGGCGGAACCGTGGCCGGCCCACCCGCCGAGCGGATGATGGCCCGCTACCTGCTCGTGGCACGCTCAAGCGTGAACTCCAACGGCGAGCCCGTTCCTGCAACGGCTCAGTCGGTGTCGAGGCTCCGGTTGTACGCCGGCAATGGATTGCCGTCGTCGTCGAGCTTGCCGGTGGCCCAGAGGACGCCGCGGGCGAGGGTGTCGAGGTACACCGGGTCGGCCACGGCGCGGTTGTCGTGCCCGATGGTCGTGCCGAACACCGGCGCCTTCCCGTACTGGTGGGTCCAGTGCGTCACGTGGCGCCGGTCGTGGCGCTCGCCGTAGCAATCGGCCAGCACGGTGGTGCCTTCGCCTACGTGCTCGATGGTGTAAAGCTCGACGGTGGCCGGCGTCCAGGTTTCGCCGAAGTCGCGCATGATCGGGTGGTCGGGGGCGAGGTTCTTGATTTCGCGCGGCCGGTTCGACTCGTGGACCCGCGATTTCACGCCCATGAACTCGTGCCACTTCTCCGAGTCGCGCAGGCTGTGCAGCGTGTTGTGGATGACCACGGCGGGCACGCCCGACTCGCGGTGCGCGTCGGCAATGCGGGGGGCCAGCGGGTCGTGCTCCCGCAGGTTGGTCAGACCGTGGTTGTGGATGACGATATCGAACCCGTCGATCCAATTTTCGTCCTCGAACCGGGTTGGCGAGAAGTCGGCCCGGCGGCCGGCTTCGTAGTCGACGGTCCACTCGATATGAATCCGTTCACTCAGCCCTTCGGCGATAAGCTGCTTCTGGGTTTCGAAATCGTGCCACCCGCCGCCGGTAACCAGTAGTGCCCGAATGGGGGCGGCAGCATCTTCGGCAAGAGTCGGGCCGGCGATCAACAGGGCCAGGAACAAGGCGCAGCAACGTTTGGCAAGCGTCAACATGGGTGGGGTCTCCTTTTACGGGGGCCAAATAATTGGGGGGGCGCCGGCCAAAATACGCCGGCGCGGCTGAGGGCGTTCTCAGCGATTAAACCCTAGCATAGGGCATCGCACCGTCGCTGTCAAACATGCCGACCCCCCAAATGGACCCCGCGGGGCGCCGGGCGCGCCGGTCGAATGCGCGTCCAAAAGGCAAGCGCGCGGGGCCAGCCACCCGGACGCGGGGTGCGTGCGTTGCCGCTGGACGCCCCCTTCCCGGCTTGGTAAACTGACACGCTCAAGGTGCTTTTTCCGCCAACGCAACGCTCACGACCCAGGAGAACCCCATGAATCGCATCCATCTTTGCTCGACACGCCACCTGGTGGGCATCATTGTACTGGGACTGGGGGTTTCAGCCTCCGATGCGGCTTTCGGCCAGCGCTGGATCAGCGGCATCCCGTGGCAGCAGCCGCCGGTCGTCGAGCCGGGCGAGGACCGCGACCCCCCCTCCGACACCATCGTGCTGTTCGACGGCGAGAACCTCGACGCCTGGGACGGCGGCGACCAGTGGGATCTGCGCGACGGCTACGCCATCGCCCGCAACCGCGACATCCGCACCAAGCAGCACTTCGGCGACGTGCAACTTCACGTCGAGTTCGCCAGCCCCAGCGAAGCGCGGGGCCGCGGGCAGGGGCGCGGCAACAGCGGCGTGTTCCTCATGGACCGCTACGAGGTGCAGATTCTCGATTCGTGGGAGAATGAAACCTATTTCGAGGGCCAGGCCGCCTCGATCTATAACCAGGCCCCGCCGCTGGTGAACGCCAGTCGGCCGCCCGGCGAGTGGCAAACGCTCGACATCATCTTCACCGCACCGCGGTTCGACGACGACGGCCAGTTGCAGTCGCCCGCCTACGTCACCGTGCTGCACAACGGCGTGCTGGT
The DNA here is from genome assembly GCA_007122045.1 of Planctomycetales bacterium. Lineage (GTDB taxonomy): Bacteria > Planctomycetota > Planctomycetia > Pirellulales > Thermoguttaceae > PWXP01. Next base: position 8,216 of record SKJM01000714.1, read on the forward strand.
GCAGAACCACTGGGAAGTGCAAGGCGTCACGCACTTCAACCGCCCGCCCGACTACCGCGCCCACGGCCCCGGGCCCATTCGCCTCCAGCACCACGGCGATCCGGTGAAGTTCCGCAACATTTGGGTCCGCGAGGTCCGGCAGACGCCGGCGGTCGAGGAGGAGGAGGCTGCGCCCACTGCTCCTTGAACCGTTCGCGGCGGTGCTAGGTGCGCGGTCGGCCGCGGGCCGCTGTGAAGAAGTGTCCGGCGGCGGCCGACGTAGAGGCGGGCAGCGGCTTAGCACGACGCGGGATGGGCATTCGTGTCCGTCCGCCCAAGACGTACAGGAATATCCTTTCTACCGGCACGGCCGCTCGCCTGACCGATTACGGCTCCAACCGCTCCAGGCAGGCGCGGACCGAGGCGTTCCACCGGGCGAGTTGCTCGGCCATCTGCTCGACGATTTCGGGATGCTCCGCCGCCAGGTCGTTCGATTCGCCCGGATCGTCGACCAGGTCGTACAGTTCCCAGCGCCATGGCGGCTCGGCGAACGGCCTGCCTCGGCCGTAGTGGATGAGCTTGTAGCGGTTGTCGCTCAGGGCAATGCGCCCGTTCGACTGGAACGCGATGGGCCGCGGCCGCTCCGTCATTCGCCCGTCGATGAGCGGAAGGAGGCTCACGCCGTCCATCGGCCGGCCGGCGGGCAGGTCGAGCCCCAGCAGGTCGGCGATGGTCGGCACGTAATCGCTGGTGACGGCCGGCACGGCGGTGTCGCGCCGCGCGGCGATGCGGGCGGGCCACTCGAGCAGTCCCGGCACGCGGATGCCCCCTTCGTACAGGTCGCGCTTCCGGCCCCGCAGCGGACCGGCCGAGCCCGGCATGGTGGGGTTTCCCTCCGGGCCGTTGTCGGAAGTGAGCCAGATCATCGTGTTCTCCGCCGCGCCCAGGCGGCGCAGCGCGCGGCGCAGCCGGCCAATCTGCGCGTCGGCCGCCCGGATGCAGCCGTAATAATGCTGCCCGAACCGGCTGAGTTCCGAAAACGGCGCCGTGTCGTCCGCTCCGGCCACCACCGGCCAGTGCGGCTCGTGGAACCAGATGACCGCCAGAAACGGCGCCTCGCCGGCCACGCTCTCTTCAATGAACGGAATTGCCCGGTCCATGATGACCCGGGCGTTCGGGCCGTCGAGGTTCTCGGTTACCTCCTCGCCCCGCTCGTTCCAATAGCGGGTGCCGTAGTGCATGGTATTGTCGGGCGCGATGTCGGGGTCCCACCAGTGCTGCAGGTTGCCGGGATGGTCGGAGAAATCGCGGGGGCGGACCATCGGGTTGTAGGTGGGCACCTTGCTCTCGGTTGCGAGGCACACCTCGAAGCCGCGCTTCCACGGCGGCGCGAAGTGCTGCGTCCGGCCGGGCCGGCCCCGGTTCGCGTCGGTCACCTCGGTGGTGAGCGTGCCCAGGTGCCACTTGCCGAACAGGCCCGTCCGGTAGCCCGCGCCCTTCAGCAGCGTCGCCAGGTTCACTTCATCCTCGGGCAGGTGCCCCACGTTGGCGAAGAACACGCCGTAGCGGAACGGATGCCGCCCGGTCAGGGCACTTCCGCGCGTGGGGCTGCACACCGGCGCCGCCGCGTAAAACCGATCGAACACCAGCGAGGTCTCGGCCATCGCGTCGATGTGGGGCGTGCCCCCGTGTTCGCACCCCTGGTAGCCCACGTCGGCCCAGCCGAGGTCGTCGAACATGATGAGGATCACGTTGGGGCGTTCGGCGGCCGCGACCCCGGGGGGAAGCCATGCGGCAGCCACCAGAAGCGCACAGAACCAGGAAAACGCGTGGCAGGAAACTCGATACATCATTGCCTCCGGTTGTGCGAGGTGCCCGACTAATTGGAAACTGGACGAAGCCTGCATACCCTCAACGATAATCGGGCGACCGGGCGACTGCAAGGGGAGACAACAGCAGTATCGATGGCCCGGGTCTTCACGCAGGAATGGCGGTGGGCCTCGATCGCTTCCGGATTGCCCGACAGTCGCCATGGCGTCACGCCGGGCATGTTCGTCCCTCGGAACGTCGCGGACGAGGGGCGCGATGCGCGGCGGGCGCGCCGACCGGCTTGACCGGCCATCGCCGAGCGGGCAAAATATGGCAGACGGAATACCTCCCGGAAGCCGCGCCCTGCCGAAGATACGTACCGCCCCATGACCACCATCCTCGACGAAATTGTTGCCGCCAAGCGAGAGGAAATCGCCCGGGCGAAGGCCGCGGTGCCGGAGGCCGCACTGCGCGAGAAGCTGACCGAGACGCCGCCGCCGCGCGATTTCCTGGCCGCGGTGCGAAGGCCCGCGGGGGAGCAAGCCGGCACCGTGCGGCTCATTGCCGAGGTGAAACGCGCCAGCCCCAGCCGCGGGATCATTCGCGAAGACTTCCAGCCGGTCGACATCGCGCTGGCGTACCAGCGGCACGGGGCAAGCTGTATCAGCGTGCTCACCGACGCGCCGTACTTTCAGGGCAGCCTCGACATTCTCCGCCAGGTGCGCGCGGCCGTTGCCCTGCCGGTGCTGCGCAAGGACTTCCTCGTCGATCCGTACCAGGTGCTCGAAGCCCGGGCCGCCGGGGCCGACGCCGTGCTGCTGATTGCCGAGTGCCTCGGCGACGCCCAACTCAGGACACTGCACGAGGCTATTTGCGCGTTGGGTATGACGCCGCTGGTCGAGTTGCACGAGGCGGGCAATCTGCCTCGCGTGCTGGCCGCCGGCGCGCGGCTGATCGGCATCAACAATCGCGACCTGCGCACGTTCC
>SKJM01000239.1 GCA_007122045.1 Planctomycetales bacterium
CGCCGGAAAATACGGCGCACGAACCGAGAGCCGAAGCCCTCGGGTTGGCGAAGATAAGCGGCGGGCCGCGAGGCAACACCCGGCGCAGCAGCCGGGCCTGTTGGAGTCCCGGCTTCAGCCGGTTCGCAAGGCCGCCTGAAGGCGGGACTCCAACGCGCTGCGAATTGGAAAGGCCGCCTAAAGGCGGGACTCCAACTGCCGCCGCCGAAAGAAGGGCCCTTGCTTGGGCGGGGTAGCGCGCGGCGGCGCGGGCGCAGACGGCTACCGCTGCGAGTAGGATGTTCGAGTTGCCGCCGACGGGCTGTCATGTCGTCACGCCCTTGCTTGTTGGTCGGACCACCTGCGGCGCGACGTTTCGCGCCGAAACCGACCCGGTAACCGTCTATCTTAGTCGGTCATTTGCGATATTCAAGACGCGCCCGCCAAATTTCGCTTCGGCCCTCTCCCGGCGCCCGCAACGCCCCTCCCCTGCCCTCCCCTGCCCCGCCAGCGGCGGGCTTGACCGCCAGGCTCGTCGGGCCATAATAGCCGGCTGTGTCCGAAGGAGGCGTAGAATGCACAGATGCTTATTGAGATGGCCTTGCCCGCTGGCCGCGACGGCGCTGTTCCTTGGCGTTGCAGGGTTTGGATGGGCGGCCGAGCCGGTCGATCTTGCGCCGCAATTGGCGGCGGTGCGCGAGGAGTTCAATTTTCCCGCCGTCGCGGCAGCCGTGATTGTGGAGGGCCGGCTGCACGCCCTCGGCGTGGCGGGCGTGCGCAAGCACGGCAGCGAGGTCAAGGTGCAGCCCGACGATCCGTTTCATCTCGGCTCGTGCACGAAGGCGATGACCGGTTCGCTGATCGGCCTGCTCGTCGAGCAGGGCAAGTTGGCCTGGGATACGCCACTGGTCGAGTACTTTCCCGAGTGGAAGGATCGGATGCATCCGGACTACCACGCCGTGACGCTCGCGCATCTGCTCTCGCATCGGGCAGGCGTTCCGCCGATGACCGCCGGCTTCGCGCCGCTTAGCCGCGAGCAACTGCTCGAGGTGCTCGCGATGGAGTCGCCGGCCGCCCAGCGGCGCCGGGTGGCCGAAATCGTCCTCAGCCTGCCGCCGGTGAACCGGCCGGGCGAAGAGGAATTGTATTCCAACGCGGGCTTCACCCTTGCCGGCGCCGTTGTCGAAACCGTGATGGGCGAGGACTACGAGGACCTCCTGCAACGGTTCCTCTTTGAGCCATTGAAAATCGAATCGGCCGGGTTCGGGGCCATGGGCACGGCAGGCCGGGTCGATGCCCCGTGGCAGCATCGCGTCGACGGCGAGGAGCTGGTCCCCGTCGAGCCGGGTCCGCACAGCGACAATCCGCCGCTGATCACCCCGGCCGGCCGCGTGCATTGCTCGATGACCGACTGGGCGAAGTACATCCGGTGCGTCCTGGCGGCCGCCCGCGGCGAGGAGGGGCTCCTGCCGACATCTTCGGTTTGGCAGTTGAAGGAACCGCCCTTTGGCGGCCGGTACGCGCTGGGGTGGGGAATCCATGAACGGCAGTGGGGTGGCGGCAAGGTCTTTTCCCATTCCGGCAGCAACCGAATGAACTACTGTGTCGTCTGGATCGCCCCGCGAAAGAACTTCGCCGTGTTGGCGGCCACCAACCGGGGCGGCGACGGCGCCGCCGAGGGTTTGGACAAGATCTGCGGCATGATGATCCAGAGGTTCCTCACGCCGACAGAGGCGAAATAAAGGGTCCCGCGTTCGGGCTCGGCCGTTTCCGGGCGCGTCACGGCGCCGCGCGTGGGTGAAGCGAGGCTGCTCTGGCAGGCGGAATCACCCTTCGCTATTGCCCTCCCCTCCCCTGCCGTCACTCCGTTGACGGTGGCTTGCGAGCCGGCTCCGGCACTGCTACAATTGGTCGCTTTGCCGTGCGCGACGGTGTTTTTTTCTTTTTCCGTCTGCACGGGGCATATCGAACCCCCTACTTCCCAGGAATGACCGTAGTGAGCACGAGTGATTCATTGAAATTGGCCGTCATGGGCGGCGACGGAACCGGGCCGGAAGTGGCCGCCGAGGGTGTCAAGGTCTTCAAGGCCATCGCCGAAAAGGAAAATATTGCCTACGAAACAAAAGATTTCGATTACGGGGGCGACCGTTACCTGGCCACCGGCGAAATCCTGCCCGAAGGGGCCCTCGACGAACTGGCCCGGTTCAACGCCATCCTGCTCGGTGCGATCGGCCATCCGGACGTAGCCCCGGGCATCCTGGAGCGCGGCCTGCTGCTGGCGCTGCGGTTCCATTTCGACCAGTACATCAACCTGCGGCCGGTGAAACTCTACCCCGGTGTCGAAACGCCGCTGGCCGGCAAGGGCCCCGACGACATCGACTTCGTCGTCGTGCGCGAGAACACCGAGGACCTGTACTGCGGCATGGGCGGCTTCCTCAAGAAGGGCACGCCCGACGAAGTGGCCACGCAAATGGCCGTTTATACCCGCAAGGGTTGCGAGCGGTGCATCCGCTGGGCCTTCGAGTATACCCGCAAACGCAACCGGCGGAAGCGGCTCACACTGGTGGCCAAGACCAACGTACTGACCTACGGGCACGATCTGTGGTGGCGCACGTTCCAGGAAGTCGGTGAGGAATACCCCGACGTCGAGAAGGACTACAACCACGTCGACGCCTGCTGCATGTGGATGGTCAAGAACCCGGAATACTACGACGTGATCGTCACCACGAACATGTTCGGCGACATCATCACCGACCTGGCCGGCATCATCCAGGGTGGCATGGGTGTGGCCGCCGGCGGGAACATCAATCCGGAGCCCGGCGGCACGAGCATGTACGAACCCATGGGCGGCAGCGCGCCGAAGTACACCGGCAAGGGCCTCATCAACCCCATTGCCACCATCGCCGCGGTGGCCATGATGCTCGAGCAGAGCGGTTTC
>SKJM01000763.1 GCA_007122045.1 Planctomycetales bacterium
ACCGAAAAATGGACCTGTCCCCCTTACCGGCCCGTAGGATGGGCATTCTTGCCCGTCGCCCAACGACGGATGAGAACGTCCATCCTACCGCTTGCCGGGTGGCGTTTTCTGGCCTTCATTGGCCTTGCGGGCGCGGTTGTGCTGGCGGCAACGGCCGGCTGTGAGCGGCAGCAGCCCGGCGGGCCGCGCGTGCTGCGGTTCGCCCACGTGTACGAGCCCGGCGCCCCGACGCACAAGTACGGCGCCGTCCGGCTTGCCGAGCGGGTGGCCGAGGCCGACGTGGGCCTGGAAATCCGCCTCTTTCCCTCGGCGCAGTTGGGCAACGAGGACGAGCTGCTCGAGCAGTTGGCCACCGGCCAGTTGGAAATGGCCATTGCCGGCCCCTCGTTCCTGGCCATGTGGCACGAGCCGATCGGCGCGTTCGACGCCGCCTACGCCTTCGACGACGTCGACCACCTGACCGAGGTGGCCGACGGGCCGATCGGCGAGGAGCTGTGGGAAGGGCTGCGGCGGCGGCAGGGCATCCGCGTGTTGGGTACCTGGTTCTACGGGGTGCGCCACATCACGTCGAACCGCCCGATCCGCCGGCCCGCCGACCTCCAGGGATTCCGCCTCCGCATGCCGGGGGCCCGGGTCTGGCAGGCCAGCGGCCGGGCGCTGGGGGCCAGCCCCACGCCGATCAGCTTCGGCGACGTGTACCTGGCCCTGCAGCAGGGGATCGCCGACGGGCAGGAGAACCCGGTGCCCACGATCCAGGCCATGGGCTTCCACGAGGTGCAAAAGTACCTCAACCTGACCGGTCACATCCAGTCGTCCACCCAGGTGCTCGTTGCCGAGTTGGTGTGGGAACGGCTCGATCCCGCACAGCAGGAGGCCTTGCGCGACGCCGTCCGCCGAACGGCCGCCGAGGTTCGCGAAGGCATCGACACCGATGAGCAGCGCATCCTCGACCAATGGGAACAGAGCGGGGCGATGCAGGTGGTGGCCGACGTCGACGTCGAGGCGTTCCGCCGCCACGCCCGGCAGTCCTTTGAACAAGGTTGGAGCTTCAGCGAACTGTACCGGCGCATCGTCGGGCTGCGCGAGGAGGGACGGACGCAATGAACCGCTCGGGCAACGAACCCGCCCGCCCGTTGGCCTGGCTGAGGATGGCCGAGCGCTGGGCCGCCGCCGCGCTGGTGGCCGTCGTTCTCGTTCTGATGGCCGTGCAGGTCGTTGCCCGGTACGTGTTCGGGGCGCCCATTCCCTGGAGCGAGGAGGTCGCCTGCTTTGCCTTCGTTTGGCTGGCGTTCTTGGGCGGGGCCTTGGTGGCCGGCGAAGGAAAGCTGCTACGGGTCGACGTCATCTCGCCGTGGCTGGGCCGGCGCGGGCGGCTGGCCGTCGAATGCCTCAGTACGGCGGGCGTGGCGGCCGGGTGCCTGGTGATGGTCGTCGGGGGCGCGCCGTTTGTCGAAAAGCTCGCGGAGATTGTGACGCCGGCGGCCGGCATCCCGCGCCGATGGCTGTACCTGGCGTCGGCCGTGGGGCTTTCGCTGATCGCCCTGCACGCGGTGGCCAACACCATCGTCGCGGTGTGGCGTGGCACACCTGAATGGGCAGACGACGACGCCGGCGCCCCCGACGAACTCGACCGGGAGAGCGCGCTGCCATGATCCTTGCCCTCCTGGTGGCCGCCGTGCTCGTGCTCCTGCTGCTCCGTATGCCGGTGGCCTTCGCCCTGTTGCTCCCGTCGCTGGCCTACGTCATCCTGTCGGAAGACATCAGCCCGGGCATCGCCACCCAGCGCGCCACCGTCAGCTTGAACCGCCCCCACTTGCTGGCCATTCCCCTGTTCATCATGACCGGGCACCTGGCGAACGTCACGGGCGTGGCTGAACGGCTGTTCCGCTTTCTGACCGGTTTGTTCGGGCCGGTGCGGGGAAGCCTCGGCTACGTGAACGTCGCCGGCAGCGTGATCTTCTCCTGGATGAGCGGCGCGGCCATTGCCGATGCCGCGGGCCTGGGCGCCGTGCTCGTGCCCGCCATGCGCAAACGGGGCTTCCCCGAATCGTTCGCCCTTGGCCTGACCGGCGCCTCGTCGATGATTGGCCCCATCATGCCGCCGAGCATCCCCGCCATTGTGTACGCGGTGACGGCGGGCGTGTCGATCGGCGCGCTGTTTGCCGCGGGCGTGGTGCCGGCGATGCTGCTGGCGGGGGCCTTGTGCGCGTACGTGTGGCTGTACGTTCGCGGCCGGCCCGAGTTGGCCCCCGATGCCGCCGGCCGGCGGGGCGACTTCGCCCTCGCCACCCTGGTGACCCTGGTCGTTCTGGGCGCGCCGGTGGCGGTCCTCGTCGTCCTGTATGCGGCGGGCGTGTTGCCGGCCCTGCTCGCGGCCCTGGTCCTTTGCCCGTGTTTGTGGCTTTGCTTTCGTCCCCGCGTGGCGCCGTTCGCGTGGGGCACCCTGGCCGCCCTGCCCGTGCTCGGGGCGCCGGTCATCGTCCTCGGCGGCATTCTCGGCGGCGTGTTCACGCCGACCGAAGCCGCGGCCGCGGCCGTGGTGTACACCTTCCTGCTCGGCGCCGCCTACCGCTCGATTTCGCCCGGCGGGTGCTACCAGGTGCTCCTGGGCACGGCGCGGACGACCGGCTCGATTATGATCATCGTCGCGGCGGCCGCCCTGTTCGGCTGGATCACCGCCCGCGAGCAGGCGCCGCAACTCGTCGCGCAGGCCATCCTCGGGCTGACGGACAACCCCTACGTCTTCCTGTTGCTGGTCAACGTGTTCCTGCTGCTGGTGGGCATGCTGCTCGAACCGGTGTCGGCCCTGCTGATCACCGTGCCCGTGCTGCTCCCCGCTGCCGTCCACTTCGAGGTGAGCCCGCTGCACCTGGGCGTGGCGATGATCCTCAACCTGGTCATCGGGCTTCTCACGCC
>SKJM01000246.1 GCA_007122045.1 Planctomycetales bacterium
CGTCCCCTTCCGGCACGACCCGGCCCAGATCGCCGGGGAGCACCGGATTGCCGCCTACGAGGAAGCCCACGGCATCGTGTAATGGGCTTCGGCGCGGCGTAAAATATCGCCGCCGTCTGAATACTCGGACCTGGATGATGGTTACCAGCTTCTCGCTCGGCTCCGCGCGGAAGGTCACTGCCAGCGGAGGCACGAACGTTATCCGCCGCCCTTTCCATCGCGATTCGCCCTCATCAAGCGGGTCTTCCGCCAGTCTCTGTTCGGCGGCGTAGGCGGCCGACGTAATGGCCTGACGCTCTTCCGTCACGGCCAAGGTCATTGCTCGGCCAATTCGTCAAGCGCCGATTGAAGCCACTGGACGTGATACATCAAAGGCTCTCCAGCCGGGCGACGACCTCCGCGGTCGAATAGCGCCTCTCGTCCGACTGTTCTCGCCGGTCCAACTCCTCCTCGGAAACGTCGGGACCGATCGGTTCCCACTGCGATGACTCGGTAGCCGGCACAAAGCGCCCCAGCACTCTGCCGGAAGAATCACAAAGCTCCACGGTCTGGAGCAGATGGCTCAGTCGGCCGGCAAGTTCAGGGTCGAGTGTGATCTGCGTCATATTTTTTCTCCGAAGGGGGCAAGAAACCCTACCCTGTTCGTATCTTACCTCCCAGGGCCACCGACTCAAGTTCCAGCCCTGCGAGACGGCGGAGCGGCATGGCGCCCCGCGCGTCGGGGCGGCGCCGCTCAGACTCCTCCGCGCACCAGCACCCAAAGCTCCCGGCCGCCAAGCAACCGGAAGACCGCCGCGTACGCGGCAACGCCGCCGGCGATGGGCAGGAAGACGCGGGCAAGCTGGTTCCCGATGCCCGGGGCGGGCGGAACGTACCGGAGCAAGGCGAGGCACAGCAGGGTCATCACGGCGGTTGCTGCAAGCGTGCGCGTCGCGGTTGCGCCCAATGCGAGCCAGTGCAGCCGGCTTTCGCGGCGCGAGAAGACCAGCAGCAGCACGACCACCTGCGCGCTGGCCGTCAGCGAGGTGGCCACAGCCAGCCCCTGCTCGGCCAGCGGCCAGATGAGCGTCAGGTTCAACGTCAGGTTGAGGAACATGGCCGCCACGCCGATGCGCACCGGCGTGGCGCTGTCGCCCAGCGAGTAGAAGCCGCGCACCGCGACCGGCAGCGCGCAGAACGCCCACACCCCCACGCCGTATGCCGCGATCATCCGCGCCGCCCGCACGGTATCGGCCGGCGTGAATTCGCCGCGTTCGAAGAGCAATCGCGCGAGCGGGTGGGCCAGGAGCACCAGCCCGACGCCGGCGGGAACGCCTAAGCTGAGCACCAGGCGAAGGCCCAGCGACAGATCGGCCCCGAGGGCCTCGCGGTCGCCCCGGGCCGCGTGACGGCTGAGCAGCGGGAAGATGGCCACCGCCACGGCGAGCCCCAGCACGCCCAGTGGGAAATGGTACATCCGTTCGCCGTAATAGATGGCCGCCGCCGCACCCTGCTCGAGGGGGTACGGAATCCAGCCACCTAGCCAGTGGATGCGTTCCGGTCCGTCGGGCGCCCGGGCCATCCCCCAAGCAATGACGCTGTCGAAAAACGTGTTAACCTGCGTAATGGCCAGGCCGAACAGCATGGGCGCCAGGGCCTGCCCGACCCGGCGCATCCCCTCCCGCGCCGCCGGCCAGTGGTAATGGAAACGGAAACCCAGGTGCCGCAACACGGGCACCTGCACGGCCACCTGCAAGACACCGGCCACGAGGACCGACACCGCAATGGCGTACGCCTGCGCTTCCTGATTCGCTCGGAAGTAGGGCGCCACCAGCCACGCCGCCGCCAGCCAGCACCCGTTCAACAGGATGGGCGCCAGCGCCGGCACGGCAAAGTGCTGGAGGGCGTGCAACGTCGCGCTAAGCTGCGCCGCCAGGCAGATGAGCATCAGGTACGGCAGCAGGGTTGCCGAAAGGCCCAATAGAAGGGGCATGCCGGGCAAATCGCCCCATCGCCACCACGCCGCCAGCAACAACAGTTCGCCCAATAGCACCAAGCCAACCAGCAGGACGGTAACCCAACTGAGCATGACGCTGGCCAGGTGCCAGGCACGGCGGCGGTCCCGCTCCAACTCGGCTGACAGCACCGGCAGGTAGCTGGCCGTCAAGGCGCCCTCCCCAAAAAGCCGACGAAAGAGGTTGGGAATGCGATAGGCGATAACAAACGCGTCCATCACCGGGCTGCCCGCCAGCCCGAGGACCGACGCCGTGGCCATGTCGCGCACCATGCCCGACAGGCGGCTCAGGAGTGTGCCCAGGCCGGTAATCAGGGCTCCGGAGATCAGTGGATGACGGTTGCCTTCGGTCATGCGACAATGTTAGGATGCAACGGCCACGGACGGCAGGGGGGACGCACCTTCTGGTAGCAGGCACGCTCCGCCGAAGTACCGAGAAATTGGGTTGTCTGCAGACATCCTGCAACCGCAAATGGAAGAACCATTTTGGGGTATCCCCTCTGCGGGACATCGACCATCATGGGGCCCGAGGAGAACGATCACATGGCGAAAAAGCGCACGGCGTATCAACAGCAGGTCATCCGCAACTACTACCGCCATCGCGACACGATCGCCGCCCAGCGACTGGGCGAATTGGTGACCGACCTGTACCTTGCCGAGGGCAAGGCTCGCCAGCGGCTTTGGCAGCGAGCGGCCGCCGCCTTGGAGAGCCTGGAGGTGTCCAAGAACCAAATCGACCACATCGTCCAAAGTGACGACCCGGAACTGCTGGCCCACCAGGTTCAGCAGATTCTCCAAGAGCAGGGCGGCTAGGCCCGGCGCAACCATTCACCCTGCCCCGTTGGAGGTCACGCTTCAGCGTGCCGGGTATCGTGCAGGCTTGGGTCGCTCGCTGAAGCGTGAGCTCCAGCAGGTGGCTTGCCGGAACATCGTGTCGCTCCGGCCGGTACAATTGCCCCATCCGGCACAACCGGTTCTTCTTGCCTCGCTCCGCGCACTCCCGCAGTCTGTAAGCTACACTTTTCAGGGTGCAGTGTCGCACCCCCAGCCCGCCCGCGCGGCCGCGCCGCGCAACAACCGTGGAACCCTTGGCCGGCAGGAGACTTGCAGCTTGCGCGAGGAAGCGTTTATGCCAAAACCGACCACCACACTTCGGACGACCGCCTCGCAAGGGGACAACTTCGACAAACTCAAGCAGCGCATCCACAACAAGCTGGTCGACAAACTCGACCTCAGCCGGGTGGGTGAACTGGAAGGCGATACGCTGCGGCGCGAAATCCGCCTCGTCGTCGAGCATCTTTGCGATACCGAAGACACCCTGCTGAACCGCACCGAGCGCGAGCGGCTCGTCGAGGAGGTGCTCGACGAGACGTTCGGCCTCGGACCGCTCGAAATGCTGCTGAAGGACCCGACCGTCAGCGACATCCTGATCAACGGCCCGCGCAGCATTTACGTCGAGCGGCGGGGCAGGATGGAGAAGACCACGGTGGCCTTCCGCGACAACGACCATCTGTTGCAGATCATCGACCGGATCATCTCGAGAGTGGGCCGCCGGGTCGACGAGACCTGCCCCATGGTCGACGCCCGCATGCTGGACGGCTCGCGATTCAACGCCATCATCCCCCCGTTGGCGCTGGACGGGGCGGCGGTTTCCATCCGTCGGTTCGGCGCCAATCCGCTGAAGCTCGAAGACCTGCTCAATTACAAGGCCTTCACGCCCGAAATGGTCATGCTGCTCGAAGGCGCCATCAAGGCGCGGCTGAACATCCTCATCAGCGGGGGAACCGGCTCCGGGAAAACGACGCTCCTGAACACGCTCTCGAGCTTCATCCCCAACACCGACCGCATCGTCACCATTGAAGACGCCGCCGAGTTGCAGCTCCAGCAGGACCACGTCGTGCGGCTGGAAACCCGACCTGCCAACATCGAGGGCAAGGGCGAAATCAAGGCCACCGACCTGGTGCGCAACGCGCTGCGCATGCGGCCCGAACGCATCATCATCGGCGAGTGCCGCGGCTCCGAAGCGCTCGACATGCTTCAGGCCATGAACACCGGCCACGAAGGCTCGCTGACCACCATCCACGCCAACACGCCCCGCGACGCCGTCGCGCGGCTCGAAACCATGATTATGATGGCCGGATTCGAACTGCCCCTGAAGGCCATGCGCACGCAGATCGCCAGCGCCGTCGACCTGATCGTGCAGGCGTCGCGCTTGCAGGGCGGACCGAGAAAGATCACTTACATTACCGAAGTGGTGGGCATGGAGCAGGATACCGTGGTCATGCAAGACATCTACCGCTTCGAAAAGATGGGCATGGACGAAACCGGCCGCGCCTACGGCCAGTTCCAGGCCACCGGAATCCGGCCCTCGTTCATGAACCGCCTGGAAGCCGCCGGCGTGCGGCTCCCCTCGAGCGCTTTCCGCCAACGCGTAATGATGGAAGATTAGTTGCCTCACCTGGAGCCCGACACCATGACGCCCACCCTCTGGATCGGAATCGCCGTTTTCATCTTCGTGGCCGCGCTGGTCGGCAGCGTTGCCCTGCTGATGCGCGACCGCGAAAATTCGGCCGTCGAAAATCGGCTCGATTTGCTCACCGGCGCCAGGATGGCCAAAGCGGGTCTCGAAAAGGAGAAGAGCGTGCTGGCCCATCCGCTCGACGACCGGCCGGGAATCTTCGACGCCCTGTTCAGCCGCTTCGGAAATGCCGGCCTGCTGTTCGAGCAGGCCGATACATCGCTGACGCTCACCAAGCTGGTGCTCCTTTCCGCCCTGACGGCCGCCGGCGGAATGGCCCTCGGCTTCTTCCTCGGAATCCACTTGACCCTCCTGCCGGTCTTGGGCGCGATGCTGGGCCTCCTGCCCCTGATGTGGCTCCTCTGGCGCCGCAAACGGCGCTTGAAGCAGTTCGCCGCCCAACTGCCCGACGCCCTCGAAATGATCGCCCGCGGACTCCGCTCCGGCCAGAGCCTCGGCTTCGGGTTCCATTGCGTGGCCGAGGAAATGAGCGATCCGATTTCGGGAGAGTTTCAGCGGGCCTTCGAAGAACAAAACCTCGGAATTCCCCTGGAGGAAACGCTCCGCGACCTGGCCGAACGGGTGCCCAACCTCGACCTGAAGTTCTTCGTCACCGCCGTGGTCCTGCAACGCCAAACCGGCGGCGACCTGGCCGAGATCCTCGACAAGATCGGCGCGCTCATTCGCGACCGCTTTCGCATCTGGGGGCAGGTGCAGGCGCTGACCGGCGAGGGCCGCCTGTCCGGCGTGGTCCTCCTGGGCTTGCCCATCGTCCTCTTTTTTGTCGTCTACCAACTGAATCCCGAGTACCTGATGGTCCTCTTCGAGGATCCGATGGGCAAGCAGATGCTTGCGATTGCCATCATCATGCAGGTGATCGGGGCGCTGGTTATCCGGAAGATCGTGAACATTCAAGTCTGACCTGCTCGAACTCGAGACGCCGAACGTCCTAAGAAACGGGAGTCCGTCATGCTGGTACTTGCCGACACCCTGGTGAGTTTCGAAACCCTGCTGCCCCTGGCACTGTTTGGCATGTTCGCCGCCGTGGCGTGGTGGGTGATGGAACTGGCGGCCGCCCGAAAACCCCGCACGCTGGAGCGGCTCGATGAATTGAAACACCCCCACAAGCGGAAATCCCAAGCCGGCGGCGCCTTGAAAAAGCAGGACGCCATGACCCGCATGCTCGAAAGAGCCACGCCCGCCCTCGCCAAGCCGCTCCAACCCAAGAGCGAAGTGGAAGTGAGCAAGCTGAAACAGAGGCTGGCCAGCGCCGGGTTCCGCGGCGAGGCGGCCGGGGGCATCTTCCTCGGGCTGAAGTTCGCCGGCCTGATGGCGGGGCTGCTGCTGGGCGGCGGGACGATTCTCGGCCTCGGCGGCGTGAGCCAGAATACTCTGATCGGCACAGTCGCCCTGGCGGGATTCCTCTTCTACCTGCCCGAAATCGCCGTCGGCTTCCTGGGCAGCCGCCGACGCAACGCCATCTTCCTCGCCCTGCCCGACGCCCTCGACCTCATGGTCGTGTGCGTGGAGGCGGGCCTCGGGCTCGATCAGGCCATGCGCAAGGTAGCGGAAGAAATGAAGGGCACCTATCGCATCTTGGCCGAGGAGTTCGCCCTGTCCAATTTCCAACTCCAAATGGGACGGCCACGCGCCCAGGTGCTCCACGAGCTGGGGTTGCGCACCGGCGTTTCCGACCTCCGCACCCTGGCCGGCGTGCTGATTCAGTCGGACAAGTTCGGCTCCAGCATCGCCCAGGCACTGCGCGTGCAGAGCGACGCGATGCGCACGCGGCGCCGCCAGTTGGCCGAGGAAAAGGCCGCCAAGACGGCCGTCAAGCTGATTTTCCCCCTCGTCCTGTTCATCTTCCCCGGAATCTTTGTGGTTCTCGTCGGACCCGCCGCCATCACCATGGTCCGCGAGTTATTCCCCAGAATGGGCGGGTAGCGGGTAGCCGGTTGCCTAAACGGCGAATCGGCTTGACAGATGACCTGGGTCGTGGTTACGCTATCATTAGTCTCTTCCGCGCTGCGTCGGCGCTGGGTGCCGCCGTTCCCAGTGGGAAGATGCCCTGCTGCGGAGGGGGCAGCGTGTTTGCTTCCAACAATACTGGCCTTGTGCCCCATAAACGGTTACGAACGATGACGCTTCGCAACATCCTCTTTTTCAGCTTCGGTGTTTCCCTTTCGGTCCTGTTGCTTTGGATCGGGGGTTCCACCAGCCCGCGCGCGCTGGCGCAGCCGGCGCCGGATGCTAGTGCGGGAGAACCGGCCGACGCACCCGGCTTGCCTCCCGACGAACCCGACCTGCCTCCCGATGAACCCGACCTGCCCGACGAGGAGCCCGACCTGCGCGAGGAACCGGTGCCGCCGACGCCCGAAGTGCAGCCCCCTCCCCAGGAGAGCCCGGCTCCCCTTCGGCCAAATATCGGCACGAAGCCGTACTTGACCGTGGAGGTGCACGAAGACCTCCGCCGCGAGCGGAACAACGTGATGGCCATGTTGCGGAACCGGAAGTTCGAGGGGGAGGAGGAGGAGAAGGTATTCGAAGCCTATTACCGGCAGTATTTTCTTCCCCGCTGGACGCAGCCGGAGCATCTCGCTTCGCTTCCCCTGTTCCGCAGGGAACTTCGCAATAACCTCCAGGTGGCCAGGTCCGGTCCGCCGCACAGCCGTCTGCAACAGGTCGTGATCGACTACCTGGGCAGGATGGCGTCGGCGAACGTGCATCCGGCGGCGCGGGTCAACGCCATGCTCATGATCGGGGAACTGAACGAGGAGGAGCCGGTTCGCGCCGGCGATGCGCCCACCCCGCTGCCCGCCACCCTGCCCGTCCTGCTGAAGACGCTCGACGACGACCGGCAGATCGACCCGGTCAAGGTTGCCGCCTTGGTGGGCATTGTCCGCCACGCGCAGTTCGGGCAACGGACCCCCGAGAGCACGGCGGCGATTCAGCGGGCGATGATCCGGTTGGCCAACTCGCCGGGTGCTCCGGCGCGCTCCGCGGAAGGGCACGCCTGGATGCGGGCCCAGGCTGCCCGGACGCTCGGATTGCTCGGCTCGGTAGGCGAAAACGCCGCCGTCGCGCGGTTGCTGGCCGCGCTCGTGGCCGACGACCAACTCGAGATGCTCGTCCGGTGCCACGCGGCCGCCGCATTGGGGCAGTTGAACTATGCCGGCGCCGCCGGGCTGAACGTTGCGCAAGTGGTTGCGGCGCTCGGCCGGCTTGCCGCCGACGCCGTTCGCGCCGATACCGATTCCTTCGACGACAACCCCGACTCGTTCTCCCGCCGCAGGCTCAAGGCGCGGCTCGTGGCCGTTCAGCACGGCCTGGTAGGCGACGACGAAGAACGAGTGCGCGGCATTGGCGAAGTGGTGGGGGGCGGGGAGCAACAAGCCTTCAACGCCGTGCGTAGCGAGGTGGAGAAGCTGTTGGCGTTGTTTGACAGCAAGTTGGACGATGACCAACTGGTCGAGTCGCTCCGCGCTTCGCTGGCAAACCTGGGGCCGGCGCGCCGCCCGGAAACCGCACAAACGGGACGGTAAGCCGGCGCAACACCATAAACTACCGGGAACGCAATCATGCACTCCACGGCAAAAGGACTTGCCTCCGGTGACGAACCGTTTCCTGCGTTCTGAATCCCGCCTCGCGCCGCCGATCGTCTGCGCCGCGTGCGTGTGCCTTCTTGCCGGGTGCGGGCGGCTGGCCACGGGGCCGTTCCCTCGGCCGTTGCCACTGGCCGAAAACGGGGCCGCCCCCGCCACCTTCGCCGATGCTGCCGAACCGGCCCCTCGGCCCGCCCCGCCGGGTGCGATCCCCAAGGCCGACTGGGCCGTCCTTGCGCGAAGCAGCGAAGCGGGCGACGACGGGCGGCGGCGCAGCGTATGGATTCGCGCCATTCCCGATCCGAACGACGACGAGGGCGGCCTATTGCGGATGCCCGAGGCGCGCTGGCGCTACCCCGATCTCGACGAGTTGCTCGCCCGGCCCGCCGATCGGCAACCCGCCTTTCACCATGCCCTCGACGATGCCGACCCGGTCGTCGCGACCAACGCGGCCATCGCGGTGGCGCGTCGCGGCGACGCCTCGGCAGCCGAGCCGTTGTTCAACGCCGCCGCGACGCCGAAGCTCCCGCTGGCCATGCGGTGCGCCGCGGTCGAGGCGCTGGGTAGCCTGCCGTGCGACGCCTCGAAGCGTTTCCTGAGCGAACTGTTGGACCAATACCAAGAGTCTGCCACGCGCGACGGGCGCCGCGTCTATCTGCCGGAACTGCACGCCGCGCTCATTGCCGCGCTGGGGCAGCGCCGGGGTCCCGAGGACGACCCCCGCTTTCTCGACGCGCTGCGCAGCAGTGCCTCGGCGGTGCGCCTGGAGGCGCTGCGGGTTTGGGCGAACGACCCCTCGCCGCCGCTGCCCGACGCCCTGGTCGACCTGCGCACCTCGGGCGACGTGCGGTTGCGCATGGCGGCGGTCGAGGCGGTTGCGGCGAAGCCGCACCCGGAGGCCCACCGGCTCCTCGGCGAAGCGCTGCGCGACCACGACGTTCGGGTGAAGACAGCCGCGGTTCGCGGGTTGGGAACACTGGGCGACGCCGAGGCGACTGCGGCGCTCCGCGACCTGCTCGGCCACCACGCCCCGCGCCTGCGCGAGGCCGCCGTGGCGGCCCTTACCGAGGCGGGGGCCGCAGAGGCCGCGTTCGAAGCCGCCGGCGACGAGTCGTGGCGCGTGCGCGCGGAACTGGCGCGCGCCCTGGCCCGGTTCCCGGGTCGCGAAGCCACGGCGGTGGCCCACGCACTGCTCGACGATGCCAGCACGGAGGTGCACCGCGCACTCCTGGCGGCGGTGGGCCAATGGCCCCCGGAACTCGCCGGACCGATCCTGCTGGAGGCGATGGGGAAGGAGAGCTACCTGTGCCGCAAAACGGCGGCCGATCGGCTTGCCGAGCATTGGCCGCCAGCCGCCTCGTTCCCCGCTGACGCCCCGGCCGACCGGCGCCGGCCCGAACTGCGCCGGCTCACCGAGGCGTTTCACGCGGAGTTCGGGTTTGGCGAACCGGCCCCGGACGAAGCGGGCGCGGCGCAAGGGAAAGGAGACGTGGGACCGGACGAACTGCAGCAGGTGGAGCAACTGCTTGTCGAAGAGGATTGGGCCGCGCTCGCCGCGTTGGAGCCGCGCGGCCTCGAGGTGCTTGAGGTGCTGGCCCTCGACCGGCATCGCCCCGTGCCGGACGCCGTGTATCACCAGGTGCTGCCCGAGGTGGACCCCGCATTCGCCCTGCTGGCGCGCCTGGAAAGCGACGACGTCCAAGAGCGGCGGCGGGCGGCGGCCGAATTGGATGCGATGAGCGGGAAGAGGCCCCTGGGCCGGCTGGCCGCCGAACGGCTGTGCCGGCTGGTGACGCCCGAGGCGGATCCGCTGGTGTTTCAAAGCGCGCTTTCGACCGTAGCCGCCGACGGCGGCGAGGCGGCGCACCGGCTGGCCTACGCGGCGGTGGGGCATCCGGCGGCCGAGGTCCGGCGGCGCGGCTGCCTGCACCTGGCCGCGCACCCCGACCCGAAGCACGCGCCCGTGCTCTTGCCGGCCCTCGAAGACGAGAGCGAGTCGGTGGTGGCCGCGGCCATTGCGGCCTTGGGGGCGAGCGGGCAGCTTGACGACGCCGATGCCCTGATCGAGTTGATGCGCACCGGCAGCGAGTCGCTCCAACTGGAGGTGGCCGCGGCCTTGGTGCAGCTCGACGATCCCCGAGGCGTGGCCGCGCTGGAGCGGCTCGCCTACAGCCAAGATGCCGCGGTCCGCCGCCGCGTAGCCAAGACGATGGGCGAGCTGGCCGACCCCACCTTCACGCCCTTCTTGATCCGGCTGCTCGACGATCGGGTGAGCGTGATGCGCGCCGCGCTGGACGCCCTCCCGGCGACGGTCGGCGAAGACCACTCGCTTTCCCCCGACGGCATCCCGGCCGCCACCACCGAGCGCGTCCGCCGCTGGCGGGCCTGGTTCGCATCGCAGTAGCCCGCTGCACCGGCGCCCTCTTCGCGCTTTCGGTCCGCTGTTGCTTCCGCTGCTCCGGCGGAAGCGCCATCCGGCACGCAGCATGCCCCATCAGGGAATGCAGCGGCCATGGGTCGTGTGGGGTATGGCGCCAGGTGTAGGGTGGGCTCCCCAAGTGCAGCAATGCCCCTTACCAGAGGGCATCTCGTGGGCCGTTCGGACTACTGTGCTCCTCACCACCTCGCCGGCCTGCCCCGGCTGGCTCATACCCCCCGCCAGCCCACGCCCCGGATCGCACCAATCCCCCCGTCAGAATGCAACCGGCTTGCTCAGGTGGCTCTACGCTCTCAGCTACGCACGACAGGCTGCCACCGGCTTGCCCGGACGGACCGTTGCGCTCCTGTTGCCTGGGGAGGTGAAAACTTGCATATCTTGGCACCGCCTGAATGTCCCGTTTTGTTCCACAACGGCCTGCGTTATCGGAGGAA
>SKJM01000149.1 GCA_007122045.1 Planctomycetales bacterium
GCCCCGCACTACTGGCTGGCCTACTGCGAGAAATTCGAGCGCGACCGGGGCCGGCTGGCCGACTGCCGGCGCCGGGTGAACGTGTGCAGCCTGGGCGCCGCAGCGCTGGCGGGCACCAGTCTGCCCATCGACCGGGCCGATGCAGCCCGCCGGCTCGGGTTTATCGACCCCGCCACCGGCGAACCCCAAGTGACGGCCAACAGCCTCGACACCTCCAGCGACCGCGACTTCCTGCTGGAGTTCACCTTCGCACTGGCGGTCATTGCCGAGCACCTGAGCACCTGGGCCGAAGAGTGGATTCTGTGGTCGACCGTCGAGTTCGGCTTCCTCGCCCTGCCCGAGGCGTTCTGCACCGGTTCGTCGATCATGCCGCAGAAGGTCAACCCCGACGTTTTGGAGCTGGTCCGCGGCAAGACGGGCCGGGTGGTCGGGGCGCTCAGCTCGCTTCTGGTGCTTGTGAAGGGGCTGCCGCTGGCCTACAACCGCGACTTGCAGGAGGACAAGCCACCGGTGTTCGACGCCTTCGATACGGTCGACGCCTGCCTGGCCCTGGCGGCCCCCCTGGTGGATGGGGCGGAACTGAGGCGCGAGGCAATCGCCGCCGGCCTGGAACGGGGGCACCTCGACGCCACCACGCTGATGGAACACCTCATTCGCCGCGGCATCCCGCAGCGGACGGCCCACGGAATCGTGGGCCGGCTGGTGCGCAAGGCGCTCGATCGCGACGTGCGGTTGGCCGACCTGACGCTCGCCGAGCTGCGGGAGGTGCACCCCGGACTAGACGAAAGCGTGTACACTATATTAGGCGCCGAGCGCGCCGTGGCCGCCATGACCAGCGACGGTTCGACCGGCCGGGAGCAGGTCCGGCGGCAGGTTCAACGGTGGAAGGATCGCCTGGCGGGCACCCGGCCGGAGGGCCCGGCCTAACCTGTTGCAGGGACGCGCAACGTCGATGAAAACCATTGATCCCCTACGCGGAGCAGCACCATGAAGCCTTATCTGACGATTTTAGCCTTCGGACCCCTGCTATCGGCCGGCCTTTGGGCCGGGGCGTCGGACATTCCTATGAACCCCGCCCTTCGCCGCGCGCTGGAAACGCCGCTGCCCAGCCGCGAGGTCGAGGCGCTGCTCCAGACGAAGCCGACCACGGCCGCCGAATGCTTCCAGGCCGCCAGGATCCTCGCCGAATTGGACCGCCCCGAGTTGGCCAAAGACTTCCTCACCCGGATTCTGGAAATGAAGCTCAACCGCGAGCAGCTTGCGGAACTGGCCGACCGGTTCGGTTCGCGAGTGTTTCTGGCCCTGGCGGGGCGGCCCGAACTGAACCCGGAAGCCGAGCAATTGGCCGAGGCGGTCGTCGCCGCGGCCCGGCACGTGCGGCAGGACACCGGGCGGATCGAACAATGGATCGGGCAACTCCGGGCCCCCTCGCCCGCGGAACGGAACCGGGCCATGCTGGGGCTGTTGGAGGCGGGCGGAGCCGCGATCGGGCCGATGGTCCAAGTGCTGGCCGATCCGCAGCGCGAGGCCGAGCACGCCGCCGTCCGCAGCGCGCTGGTAGCCATGGAGGGTACGGCGGTACCCCCGCTTATGGGCGTGCTCGAAGACGCCCGCCCGGAACTGATGCGCCAGGCCATCCGCATATTGGCCGCCCTCGAGGCGGATGAGGCCCTCCCGCGCCTGTTGGGCATCGCCTTCAGCCCGCAGCACGATTCCGAATTGCGCGTCCTGGCGCAGGCGGCGGTCGAGCACATCGCCGGGCGCCGGCCCGCCCCGGCCGACGCCGCGCGTGTGTTGATGAGCACCGCCCGCGAGTATTTCCACCACGACCAGCCGGTGCGCGGCGAGGTGGAAGGGCGGGTTGAATGGTGGCACTGGGATGCCGAGCGGAGTATGTTGGAGCCGCGGGAGGAGGCCGTGGAGGTGGTGCGGCGCCGGCTGGCCGCCCGGCTTGCCCGCGACGCCTACGCCATTGCGCCCGACGATCGGGCCGCGCAGCGCCTGCACCTTGCGACGATGCTCGAGCAGGCGTCGTTCGAGCAGGGGTTGGGGACGCCATTGCCCGCCGAGGAGGGCTCGGCGGCCGCCCGCGCGCTGGAGGCCGGCCCCGTTGTGCTTGAGGAAGTGATGCAAGAGGCGCTCCGCGGCGGCCACCCCGCGGCGGCCGCCGCCGCGGCCTTCCTCCTGCATAAAACCGCGACCGGTGATGGCGCCCCCGAAGCCGCGCCCCCTGATCCCGCCCTGGAATCGCCGCCCGACGATCCCGCGTATGATCCCGCTTACGACGCCGCCCGCCGCGCGCCCGAAACCGATCGCGACCCAGCCGACCACCCCGATCCAGCGGAGCTGCTCCTCCACCGGGGAGCGTCGCCGTCGCCGCTGGTCCGGGCGGCCGTCCACGCCGACCGCCGGGTGCGGATGGCCGCGCTCGAGTCGATCGTGGCCTTGCAGCCGAACCGGCCCTTCGCCGGTTCGCATTACGTGCCGCAGTCGCTGGCGTTCGCCGCGTCGACCGGCGGCGGGCCGAAGGCCTTGCTGGCCGGCCCGAACCGCGAGGAAATGCTCCGGCTGGCCGGCTTCCTGACGGCGCGGGGAATCGGCGTCGATACGGCCACCAATGCCCGGGAAATGCTCCGGCTGGCCGCCGCCTCGCCCGACTACGTGCTGCTGCTGGCCGACTCGCGGCTGGCGAATCCCACCATGGACATCGCCTTGCAGAAGCTCCGCCACGAGTACCGCAGCGCCGACTTGCGGGTGGCGGTGCTGGCGCGGGCCGACGAGTTCGACCGGGCCGAGCACATGGTCCGCAACGACCCGGCGGCCCTGTGGTTCGCCTGGCCGCACGACGAAGCGACGTTCGGCTGGCAGTTCGACCGGCTCATGGCCATCGACGCGGCGCATTTCGTGCCGCC
>SKJM01000340.1 GCA_007122045.1 Planctomycetales bacterium
CGGCGCCGACGCCGGCGAACTGGCCGGCGTGGGCAAGCTGGGCGTGCCGCTGTGCGACGCGCTGCCGGTCCGCGCCGAGCCGGACGTGGCCGTCGACTTCTCCCTGCCCGCCGGCACGGAAGCCTTCCTGCCCATCTGCGTGGCGAGCCGGCTCCCGCTGGTGGTCGCCACGACCGGCTTCGACGACCGGCAGGAGCAGCAGTTGGCCGACGCCTCGGAACAGATCGCCCTGCTGCGCGCCCCGAACATGAGCCTGGCGGTGAACCTGACGATGAAGCTGGCCCGGGTGGCCGCCGAGGCGTTGCGGGCGCAGGACGCCGACGTGGAAATCCTCGAGCGCCACCACCGGTTCAAGGAAGACGCCCCCAGCGGCACCGCGCTGAAGTTCGGCGAGATCATCGCCGCGGTGATGGGCCAAACCGAGCACCGGCACGGCCGCCACGGCCGGACCGGGGCGCGGCCGCGCGGCGAAATCGGCTACCACGCCATCCGCACCGGCGACCACCCGGGCGAGCACACCATCGTATTCTCCATGCTCGGCGAGACGGTCGAGTTGACGGTTCGCGCCTCCAGCCGCGACTGTTACGCGCTGGGCGCCCTGGCGGCCGCGAAGTTTCTTGCGGGCAAGCCTCCCGGGCAATACGCCATGGCCGACGTCCTGGGGCTGTGAACCGGGAAAAGGCCCCGTAGGAAAACAGATGCGGGCGAGGTGCTTGCCACCAGCTTGCACCTGCTGTATAATCGCAAGAGCGATATTTCTCATAACCGACCCTATGGTACGCATCCCAATCCGGCCGGGAGGGCGGAGCGATGGGCGGAAGCGGTCGTACGGGCGTCAATTTGCGGGGGCTGGACGTCAACGAGAGCCATTTGCAGCAACTGAAGCTGTTTCGTGCTTTGAAGTACTTGGACTTATCTGCGACGCCGATCACGGATGAAAGTCTGCGTTATCTGAAGGATCTTTCTCGACTTGAGTGGCTCTGGCTGTCGAGAACTCACGTAAGTGATGCGGGCTTGGTTTACCTGCATGGTCTGGAGAACGTTACCTGGTTGCGTCTGGACGAAACTCAAGTTACCGGTGCCGGTCTCGTGCATCTGAAGGGCATGGAAAGCCTTGAGCGACTAATACTCACCAACACGCGCGTTGCTGACCAAGGGTTAGTACATTTGCGCAGGCTGCCAAGGCTGCAATCATTAGGGTTACGGGGCACGGGCATTACTGACAATAGTCTCATACACTTGACGCAAATGCCCCAATTGAAGCTGCTTGACGTTACTGGCACGCGGGTAACCGACGCGGGAGTCAAAGAGTTGCAGCAGGCGCTTCCGTCGCTAACAATCAGCCGCATTGGGGTATTGTGACAGGCGCATTGACATCGTTCCTTGCCCACGGGTGTCACGACACGATGGCCGACCGACCGACACGATCAAGAACTCATCCAAAGGGCGGTGTCATGCAATACAAAGCCGAGGGAATGGCGAATATGGCCGGGCCGTCTTTGCAGTTGCTGCAGTCGCGGCATGCTCCTTGGCCCTACACCCCCGTATGGCCCATGAACGCGGCGCGCTCCAAATCGGCGGTAGTTGGACAGGCTACCTGGCCCATATCAGGCTGGCCGAGCAATTCACCCGGGACCGAGGAGTGCCGACCGACGTGCAGGGCCGGAACAATGCGAGGGGCTTCGAGTACCTGCGCGACCGCGAACTGGACGTGCTCATCTATTCACCCGTGTACGGCGTCCCGCAGGCCGATGCGGTGCGCAACGTGTTCCCCGACGAAAACGCCCAGCCCAAGGAATACCATTTCGGCCGGTTCGCCGTGCTGGTCGTCGTACATCATCGAAGACGTCCTCCTGTTCACGCGCCGGGACGGGCCCGCCGCCGATCGCGCCCGGCACGCCGCCGGCGGAATGACCTGCTGCGGAAGTGTCGGCCGTGACGGGCGCGTTGGGTAAGAAGAGGCAAAAAGATTGCGGGCAGAAAAATGGGAGGAAGAAGGGGTGCGGGGAAACGGAGAGTGCCGCCCAGTGAGCCATTTGGACTCCATTTCCCCTCTTTTCCCTTCCGCTATCTTTTTGCCCCGCATTTTTTTGCCAGCGACTGCGGAGGTGTCGGCCGTGCCCGCGGGGCGACGCCTGGTGGGACGCCGCCGCCGAGCAGGCCGGTGACGCCCGGCTGGTCGCCCTCCGCCGTGCCGGCTACTGGTATCGGCGGGCCGACGCCGGCCCGCTCGGCGCCCTGCGGAAGCTGCAGCTCGAGAAGCGGCTGGAGACGATCGCCGACGTCGAGCCCGCCCTGGCCGCCCGCCGTGTTGCGGTCCCCGCCCGCGCCAAGGTCCGGCGCGGCTTGGCGCATCAAGTTGACAGCCCGCCCACTCCGGCCGACAATGCCCAATGAGAAAGGCACTGTCGGCCGCGTGCGGGGTGGGCGCCGGCATGCCGCGTTGGGCGGCCGGCGCGGGCGCCCGCCCGTTCCGCCTGCCCCGCGTCCGTGTGTCTGCAACCCGTTTTCAGCCGATTTTGATGAACGACCGCCATACCGCCGGGCACGGGCCGGGCGTTGCGTTATCCTGTGCAAGCCGGTCGCCGGCCGAGCGCGCCGCCCCCGGCAGGGCGGCTCGATTCGCCATCGGTGCGTTCGGCGCGGCGGTGTTCCTCAGCGCGTTCCTGCTGTTTCAGGTGCAACCGCTGATTGCCAAGGCGATTCTTCCCTGGTACGGCGGCACCCCGGCCGTTTGGACCACCTGCATGCTCTTCTTCCAGGTGGGCCTGCTTGCGGGGTACGCCTACGCCCACCTGCTGGTGCGGCGCCTCTCGCCGGGGGCCCAGGGCCTCGTGCACCTGGCCCTGCTGGCTGCGGCGCTGGCCATGCTGCCCATCCTGCCCGGCGAACACTGGAAACCGCTGGGCA
>SKJM01000215.1 GCA_007122045.1 Planctomycetales bacterium
CCGTGCCCCAGGACGTGCTCGTCGAGGAGCAGATTAACCTGTTGACGCTGCTGCTGCGGGGCGGGTACCTGATGATTCCCATCGCCCTGATGTCGTTCCTGGTGGTTACCTTCGGCGTGGAGCGGGGGCTGGCGCTGCGCCGGCACAAGGTCCTGCCGCCGGAACTGATCAGCAGCCTCGGCACGCTGGCCTCACAGAGGGGCGGCCTGGACCCGCGAAAGGCGTACAAGCTTTGCCAGCAGCATCCTTCGGCCGCGGCTTCGGTCATCAAGTCGATGCTGTTGAAGGTCGGCCGTCCGCACACCGAACTGGAGCAGGCGGTGACCGACGCGGCCAGCCGGGAGGGCTCCCGCCTGTACGCGAACGTCCGCTGGCTGGGCCTCTCGGCCGGCATCACCCCGCTGATGGGGCTATTGGGCACGGTATGGGGGATGATCTCGGCGTTTTTCGTCACCGCCCACCTGCCCACCGGCGCCAACAAGGCGGAGCATCTGGCCGATGGGATTTACGTGGCCCTGGTGACCACGTTCGCCGGGTTGGCCGTGGCCATTCCAGCGGCCGTGCTCGCCCACCTGTTCGAAGGCCGCATTCAGCGCCTGCTGCTGGAACTCGATGAAACGCTCCTGGGCTTGATGCCTCAGTTGGAGCGCTTCGAAGGGAAGCTCCGCGTCAGCCGCGAGATCGAGGCTTTCGAGCGGCCCCGGCCCGAACGGGCTTCCGGCGAGGAATTGCGGGAGCGGGAAGATGACGTCCAGCCGGCCGCCGCAACGCCCAAGTAACGTCGAGGTACCCTCATGGCAACGAAATTCAAGCCCGGCTCGGCGCTGAGCCAACTGAGCCTGACCCCGCTGATCGACATCGTGTTCCTGCTGCTGATCTTCTTCCTCGTGGCCACGCGGTTTGCCGAGGAAGAGCGAGAACTGGACGTGTTGCTGCCGGAAGCCAGCGAAGCCCAACCGTTGACGAGCAAACCCCGCGAGTTGTTCATCAACATCGATCACGAAGGGCGCTATTACGTGACCGGCAAGATCGTGAGCCTGGCGGAGTTGCAACCCCTCCTGCACGCCGCGTACGTGAACAATCCCGGCCGGGCGTCGGTGGTGATCCGGGCCGACCGCCGTTGCCACTGGGAGCATGTGGTCGCGGCGATGAACGCCTGCAACCGGGCGAGGATTCGCGACTACCGGGTCACGACGAAGGAGGGGCCCCCCGGCTAAGCCGGGGCAAAACAATTCGTGGGATCGGCTTCCAACCTGTCAGCCGAAATCGACAGGCTGGAAGTCTATCCCACACCGCTCGCCGCGTCGTTCGGCCTCCCCGGGGGCCGCCGCCAACCTTCCGCCATCCCCACGGAGTCCAGTCATGGCCACGAAACAGCACATCCGCAAAGTGGCGCACGCCTCCACGGTCGATTTCGACGAGCAGCAGTGGCCCATCAACGTCGCCCTGGTCATCCTGGGCGCCTTCGTGGCCGGCGTCGTGCTGGCCACCAGCGACTTCGACGACCCGCACATCTTCTACAACGGCTGGGTGCGCTTGCTGGGCGTGGCGCTGACCATGGGGCTGCTGTTCGGCGGGGTCGCGTACTTGCAGCGGAAGGTCATGCGCCGCGTGCAACTATGCGTGCTCGTGAGCCTGCTGTTCCACCTGTGGCTGGCGCTCTACCTGCACCAGCACTTCCTGCGCCTGCTGGCCCAGGAAGAAATGCGCCGCGCGCAGCAGGAGGAGGTCGTGTACGAGCAGGTGACCGTTCCCGACTACCACCCGGAGCAAATCGAGCAGCCGGAAACGCGGCAGGCTTTCGAGGAGCCCGTACCAACCCAGGAGCCGGTGGAGGCCGACCCGCAACCGCTCGAGCCGCAAGACATGGAGCGGCCGCTTCCCACGCGGGACAAGCCGGAGGTGGAGCCGGAGGAAGCGCAACGCCAGCAGCCGAGTCCGGCGGAGATCCGGCGCGCGGAGCTTTCGGCGCCGCGGCGGGCGGAGTTGGCCGCGGGTGGTCAGGTGAGCCGCCAGCAATGGCAACAGCGGCCCGTGCCGGACGAGCCGATCCCGCAGCCGGAAATCCGGCCGCCCGGCGAGCAACCCACCCGGCCGCTGGTCGATCAGGTGGCGTCGCTCGAGCGCCGTCAGACCCACGCGCCGCGCCAGGAGCGGCAGATGTTCGAGGAGCCGGCGGCGGAGCAGCAGGTGGAGGTTGCGCAACTCGCCCGCAGCGCCCGCGAATCGGAGCCGGCGCCCGAGCAGCCCGCGACCCCCGTACCAACCCGGCAGTTGACCGATCCGGCCGAGGTGGCGCAGACCGAGGCCTCGGCGCCCGAGCCGGTCCGTGCCGTCGAACAGCGGCAGCCGGCCGAGTTGACTCCGGCCACGGAGATGGCTGAGCGTCATTCCGACCCGACGCGGCCGATCGCCGGCATGCAGGCGGCCGAGCCGGCGCCCGCCCCCGTGACGGAACCGGCCCAGGCCACCACCGAACATCGCCGCATGGATTTGCGACCGGAACTGGCGCAGACCCCGCATCCGCGTCCGACGCGGCACCTCCAACGGGCGGAGGTTCCGGCGGAACCGGCCGTCGAACAGCCGCATGGGGCGGTGGCCGAGACCGCGCAAGCGGCGGAGAGTTCGCTTCAGCCAACCGAGCCGACCGTCCGTCGTCAAGCGGTAGCCCAAGCCACGCCCGCCCGCGCCCCGGCGACCCTGGAGGACCTGCCGAGTGACGCGGCGCCGAGCCCGGTGGCAGAGAGCCGGCCGCGCCGGGCGAGCCCCGCCGCGCCGACGCCCCAACCCGAGCAGCAACCCGTGGCGCCGCCCCAAACGGCCCGACAAGTACGTGCGGCGGACCCGCTGACGCCTTCGGACGCCACCGCGCCGTCGATCGCGCAGACGCCCGCGCCGCCGTCG
>SKJM01000502.1 GCA_007122045.1 Planctomycetales bacterium
GCACCATCATGCGCACCCATGCAACCATGGCCGTCCTGCTCATTTCGGCACTATTCCTCGCGGCGCCCGGCCGGGCCGGCGAGCCGCCCCTGGTTTGGGTCGAGGCGTTCACCATCCCCCCGGCCCACTCGCCCATATTCCACGTCGCGGTGAAGAACCCCGCCGACGAGCCGCTGGCAGGCTCGATGTCGGTCGAGTTGCCCGGCGCGTGGACTGTCGTGCCCGAAACCGCCGACCTGTCGCTCGCCCCCGGCGAAACGACCCGGCTGACCTTCGACAGCGAACAGGGAGAGTACCTTGCTTCGAACCGGTATCCGGTCGAGGTGACCATCACCGCCCGCGGAGAGACCACCACGCACCGGCAGGTGGTCTTCTGGGCCGCCACGCCGTTCTTCAACCCCGAAATCGACGGGCACATCGACGATTGGAAGGACGCCATCCCCATCACGTTCGAGACGGCGGGCAAGGCGACCACGGTGGCCACCTACTGGAACCGGCGGCGGTTTTCCGTGATGGTGGCCGTCGAGCAGGACGCGCTGCGGCCGCCGGCCGGCGCGGGGCCGTTCGACGCGGTGCAGATTGCCCTCGCCGCCGACGGCGCCGCCACGGGCGCCTCGCCCGACGACGAAGCCGAGCGGTTCGAATTCCTCCTGGTGGCCGCCGGTGAGGGAGGAGAGGGGACGGTGTACCAACTGGCCGAGCCGGGCATGGAGCTGGCCCGCGCCGCCGAGCCGCGGCCGCTCGAAGGCCTCGCCGTGGAAGGCGCCGAACTGGCCGTCCGCCATGAGGCGGGCGTGACCTATTACGAATGCTCGATCCCCTTCGGGCCGATGCGCGCGGCCATCCGCCCCAGCGAAGGGCGCGCGTACCAGTTTTCCGTGCTGGTGCACGATCCGGGCGGCGCGGGGCTGCGCGACCTCGGGCAGGCCGTGGGCCTGTGGCCCTCCCGCCGCAACCCGCTGGCCTGGTCGCGGTTTCCCGGCGACAGCTTCACCGACACCCCGCCGTACGACAGCAAAACGCCCTGGAGGTTCATCAGCTCGAAGTATTAGTTCGGATTATTCATGACGACGTAGGGTGGTGACAAGCAAGCCAAGACCCTGGCGGGACTTCGGTCGCTCGGCCGGGCTTGGTTCCAGCGCACGGCGCGCAAACGGGCTAAGCGTGGCTTGCGCAGTCCCACCAAAGACTTACGCGACCTCGTCCCACCCTGCAGGAATAATCCACGTTCGATGCAGAACATCGAACACTCAACCCACCTTTTTTCGCACAAGGAGAAACGACATGAATCGTATTGCACTGTGGCTTGGATTGATTGGCATCGCGGCGTTGTGGGCGGTACCGGCCCGCGCTGCCGACGACCGCTGGCACAGCCGGCCCGCGCGGCCCGGCGGCGACGTGGTGTTGCGGATCGTGATGCTCGAAGACGAAGCCGAAGACCCCGCCGCGGCAGGGAAGAAGGCCGCCGAGATGCTCAAGGAGGCTATGGGCGACGCGCCGCTGAAGGCCGTCCTCATCTCCGAAGTGTTCGAGGACCTCGAGTACAAGCAGAAGCTGCTCGACGGCATCGGCGAGGTCATCGACAAGAACATCCTGCTGGGCGGCGCCACGTACGGCTCCTATACGCAGGACGGATGCACCGACTTCGACGCCGTGGCCCTGCTGGGCATCGGCGGCGACGGCATCGGCGCGGCCGCCGCGCTGGTGACCGAGCAAGGCACGGCAAAGCTCGACCGCACCAAGGACCTCGACACGATGCGAGAACTGCTGCACGCGGCCGGCGAGCGCGTCACCCGGGCCGTGCCCAAGACCCAGCGCGACCAACTGCTGATCTTCATGGCCAACGCCCACGCGCCGAGCAACCGGTTCCTGGTCGAAGGCGCCCAGAAGGTGGTGGGCCCGCAGTTCCCGATCACCGGCGGCTCGGTGAACGTGAACGCGGGGCAAACCTACACGTACTTCCGCGGCAAGCCGTACGAGGACGCCAGCGTGGCCATCATGCTTTCCGGCGACTTCCACGTTTCGCTTTCCGGGGGCCAAGGCATGGAAACCGAGACGGTCATTGCCACGGCCCGCGACGCCGCCGCGGAAGCCCTTGAGGACGTCGAAGGGACGCCGCTGGTCGTCCTGGCGTTCAACTGCGCCGGCCGGCGGAGCCAACTGGACGATTACGACGTGGAACTGGCGGCCACCCAGGACGCCATCGGCAAGGAGTTGCCCCTGTTCGGCCTCTACTGCGCCGGCGAAATCGGCCCGGTCGACGAGAGCGAGCGGCAGCCGGGCGTCCTCAGCGGCGGCACCGGCTGGCACGTGATGTACACGATCATCTCCCGCTAGGGAACCGGCCGGCCGCAACTCGCGCTGACACCAAGCCGGCGGTCTGCTATGCTATAGCCTGGCAGCGCGGCTCGGCAGGGGCGGGCCGCGCAGCGCCGTCTCGCGCACCCCCCCAAGCAGGGAATCCATGCTCGCCGCAAACATTCTCGACCTGATCGGCAACACGCCGCTGATTCGCCTGGGTTCGGAGCCGGTCTTCGCCAAGGCCGAGTTCCTCAACCCGGGCGGCTCCATCAAGGACCGCGTGGCCCTGGCCATGCTCGAAGGGGCCGAACGCGACGGCCGCCTGAAGCCCGACTCCATTATCGTCGAGCCGACCAGCGGGAACACGGGCATCGGCGTGGCGCTGATCGGACGGCTGAAGGGCTACCGGGTGAAGATCGTCATGCCCGAGGGCATGAGCGAGGAGCGCAAGAAGATCATCCGCGCGTTCGGGGCCGAGTTGATCCTCACGCCCGACCGGGAGAGCATTCCCGGCGCCGTCCGGCGGGTGGCCGAGATGGCCGCGGCCGACCCGCGCATCTTCGTGCCGCAGCAGTTCGAGAACCCCGACAATCC
>SKJM01000823.1 GCA_007122045.1 Planctomycetales bacterium
ACGCGCACGCTACGGTGGACGCCGAAATAACATGACGCCGAAACCGCCCACGCCCGCACACGGTACGGGCGGCGGTCCGCGCGTGGGTGAACCCGGCCGCTCGCAGTGGGCTACGGTCCGGCCGGCGCAGCATGGGGGCGTCATGGGCAACCGTTCGAGCGGCGCAACATGCGGCCGGAACCACCCACCCTACACGCTCGATTTTTTGGGTGGCAATTTTCCGGATTTCCACATTCACCCTCCCCTCCTCCTCCTGGCCGGGTGACCGCTGCTACCACCTTCCAGCCACCGGCCAATAGTGCACACATGTATATTGGCTCGATTCTAGCAGGTCGGACGCCGGTTTGCAAGGCAAAAAATGGGCCGATCGCGTGCCGCCGGCCGTGTGGCACTACGAAGTGGCTGCATGAAATCGAACTGCCCTTGGCCGAGTGCCCGCTGCCGGGCCGCAGCCCGCCCTATGTGGCTAAAGACTTTCGACCCCTTTGCCCCTGGAAGAGCCGTGCGGCCCAGCAGGTGGCCACCACGCTCCGCTGCTCGCTATGCTCTCGCGAGAGCATAGAGTACAATAGCCATCGATCAGCATACGATCGATACCGCCGCGGCACGTTGAAGGAGGTCGCAATGCCGTTGACCATTCCCGATTCCCTGCTTGAGCAGGCGAGGCTGACGGAGCAGGCCGCCAAGATCGAAATTGCCTGCCGGTTGTTTCAGGCACACCGGCTGAGCCTTTGGCAAGCGGCGCAGTGGGCGCAACTTTCGCGCGTGGAAATGGAAGCGGAGCTTCTTCGGCGGTCGATCCCGCTCTACGAGGTGACCGAAGAGCAACTCAGCGTCGAACTTGCCGCCATGGATCGGCTGGGGATCCCGGGATGAACCGTTTGGTCGGAGAACTCGGTTTCTTCATCGGTGAGTCGCTTCGCCATTCCATCCTCGACCAGGCGGGCGAATGATCTTCGGACGGTTGGCCCTCGCGCTCCCGGTGGACCTCGAGCCCGGCCAAGCCCGCCGCCTCGACCGCGTCGGTTCCGGCCGCTTGATCCCCGTTTTGGAACTGCACGAGCAACATGCCCTGGAAACACCGCCCAGCGCCCCCGCAAGACCGCCTCGCGCGGGCAACACGAGTTGTTCGACGGCGGGTGAACGCCGGTGCTATGCATGAAGCCGGCGTGCTCCTCGGCCGATGACCGTCGTCGGGCCGCACGGCGCCCTACGCACCTAAAGATTCGCCGGCTGTGTAGCGACAATTACTTTTCCCGTTGAGCAACAATCAGCATTCACGGTTTGGGCTGCCGACGGCACCCGTCCCGAACAAGCAAGCATTCTGCTCAAGCTTCCCAGTTGACCTATTTTTGGTGGCTGTCATCTTTTCCGGCTCGCTTTTCGGCCCACTGCTACTGTGCTGCCGTGGCAAAGGTCCTTGCCGTCTGCGGGCTTGCGTAGGCATTCAGCCGTTGGTGAGCCCCTTTGCCGCGCCGACGGTCGCAGCCTCGAAGTTGCGGCGGAACTGCCGCACGGCTTCCAGGAATTCTGGGTCGGTTGCGTCCCACACCCCGTGGCCATGAAGGTCGGCACACAACTCACCGACCGCGGCCACGAGTTGCCCGGCCCGCATGTCGGGAATGACCTCCGACAGCTCTCGGAGTCCAAGGAACAACTCCGTGCGGGTTTCACGCTCGTTCATATTCGGTCCTTTACACACGGTGAACTGGCTCGACTCCGGCGATAACGCCCGATGACGGCACAGTATACCCTACCCAGAGGCGCGCCGTAATTTGGCAATGGCGGTAATGTGGGGGGGCGCCACGGCGCGAGAGCGACCCGGCAGACGGACAGCGCCCCATACCGGCCCCAAGTCATGCGGCGGCGATGGTAACATCGCGGCTGAAGCGCCCGCAGGGGCACAGGGAGGTTCAGGGCAACTACGCCGCCCAAATTGCCCAAATTTGGTGGCCGTCACCTTTTCCGCCCTCCAAACTGCACGCGCAAAACGCCCTGGAAACACCGCTTAAACGCCCCGGCAAGGCCACATCGCGCGCAGCGCGAGTTGTTCGAGGGCGGGTAAGAGCGGGGTCCGGGGTGCCGCTGGCCACTGGGCCGTAGGAATTGATGCCTTTTCAAAGACCGCCCCCGGACGGTCCCGTAGCAGGTATGCGCCGCCGGTCGATTTCGCCTTTCCCACATGGCAACTCTATTTCTGTCTTCTGGCACGCCCTGCCGGCGGGCGATGCGAAAACCGCCCTATGGTTCCCTCGGCACCGGCATGGTAGAATGGGTGTAGCCATTCACAGGGGAGCGGTCCCGTTCCCCTACACCCGAAAACTCGGGCGAGGCGAGCGTGATTCCTGAATTCAATGAGCAGGGGCTGCTTCCGGAAGGAATCCATCGGACCGATCTGGGCGGTTTCCGCGAACGGTTCGCGGTGTTCGATCAGTCGGACCGGCGGTTTCGGGTGTTTGAACAACTGGAACGACTCGTGAAGGAGGCAAGGGCGACGACCCTTGTCAAGCGACTCATCGTGGGGGGCAGTTTTGTCACAGCCAAGGCTGAGCCGAACGATTTCGACTGCATCGTGGTGCTCGATCCGGCAGTGGTCGGGACAGCACTTCGGCCTTCGCAGTACAATCTGGTGTCGCGGCGGATGGCGCGTCGATTGTTCGGTGGCGACGTCCTTGCGGCGATCGAAGGCTCGGACGCCCTGCGCGAATACTTGGACTTCTTTCAGATAACTCGCGACGGCGAGCAAATGGGTATTGTGGAGATTGTGCTATGAATAGCGATTTGAGCCGGTTGCGAGTGACCATGGAGCAGATGGAGCGATTGATCCGCGCGCTGGAGGACCTGAAGGAGAACGTGTTGCCCAAGGATCCGACCTTGTTTGCCACGATGGCCGA
>SKJM01000107.1 GCA_007122045.1 Planctomycetales bacterium
CCGGCCAGGTTACTTTCGAGCCCGACTTGCCCATGGCCGGCCTCAAGGCGGAACTGATTTACGAGAAGCTGGCCCGGCTGGGCAAGGTACACGATTGCCTGCCCGCGCCCGAGCAGTTCGACGCCGTCGATGAGTCGCGCCGTTTCCGTTTTCGGATTACGACCGACGAGTCGGCCGAAGCGGTGGCCGCCCAGTTGCGCCTTGGGGGCGTGCTCCGGGCGACCGTGGAGCCGTTGGATGGGAAATCGGCGAGTGATGGCTCTGAAGAAACCGGCCCCGCCCCGGCGATAGCAGAAGCCTCGGCAGCCGCGAGTTCCAACGGCGAGAATGGCGCGGCGGCTGCGGCGTGCGCGGCGGAACCGCCGGCCGCTTCTCCACACCCCCCGGCGCCCGAACCGAAACCCTCGCCGGGCAAAGCCAACCGGCGCGCCGCGCCCGCCGGCCAACGGCCCGCCGAAACCCTGCGGGTCGACACCGACCGGCTCGATCAACTGATGGACCTGGCCGGGCAACTGGTGATCAACCGCGCGCGGTTCACACAAATTGGCGAACGGTTGAAGGCCGCGGCCGATTGCCACCAGGCCGTGCGCTCGCTCGACAAGCTGGCCGGCGAACTGGACAAGCTGGCCGGCGCCGGCACGCTGCGCGTCGACGACCGGCACCTTACCGCCGAGTTGGAGTCGGTTCGCGGCCAGGCCCGGCGGATTCGCAACGACATGGACCCGATCCGCCGCGAGGTCGAAACGCTCGCCGAGACGCGCGACTCGGTGCGCGAACTGTTCGAGGCGATCCACCAGCTCGACCGCGTCAGCGACGGCATCCAGAAAAGCGTGATGGACATCCGCATGGTTCCCATCGGCCCATTGTTCACCCGGTTCCACCGCGTGGTGCGCGATATTTCGCGGTCGGGCGGGAAACAGATCAAGCTGGAAATTGCGGGCGAAAAGACGGAACTGGACAAGCGGATGATCGACGAGTTGGGCGACCCGCTGGTCCACCTCGTGCGCAACTCGGCCGACCACGGCATCGAGCCGCCCGGCGAGCGGGAAGCGGCCGGGAAACCGAGGCAGGGCACCGTTTGCCTCAATGCTTACCACCGGGGCAACAGCATCGTCATCGAGGTGCGCGACGACGGCAAGGGGCTCGACACCGAACGCCTCCTCCGCAAGGCCCTCGACAAAGGGTTGATCACCGAAGCCGATGCCCAACGGCTTACCGGCCACCAAATCCACCAGTTGATTTGGAACCCGGGCCTGACCACCGCCGAGAAGGTGACCGACGTGTCGGGCCGCGGCATGGGCATGGACATCGTCAAGACCAAGATCGACGAGCTGAGCGGGACGGTCGAGATTTCCAGCGAGCCGGGCAAGGGAACCACCATCACCATCAAGCTGCCCCTGACGCTGGCCATCCTCCCTTCCCTGATGGTCGACATCGCCGGCGGCGCCTTCGCCATCCCCTTGGAGGCGGTCAAGGAAATCGTCCGTGCCGCGCCGAGCCAGGTTCGCACCGTGCAAGGGCGGCCCATGGTAACCGTATGGGGGCGGGTGGTGCCCATGGCCCGACTCGGCGCCCTGCTAAGCTTCCACGCCGGGACCGGCGCGCCGCCGGCCGCCGCAGCGTCCGAAACCACCCTGGTGGTCGTCCATGACGGCGGCCGGGAACTGGCCCTGGCCGTCGACCGCGTGATCGGCGAAGCGGACGTGGTCATCAAGTCCATCGCCGAGAACTACCGGAACATTGCCGGCATTGCGGGCGCCAGCATTTTGGGCGACGGCCGCGTGTCGCTCATCCTCGACATTCCGGCCCTGATCCCGATGCTCGCAAGACAAACCAACCCAATAGCCTGTTGACAACGATGGGAGACACGACGATGGCTACACTCGATGACGGCGGCGACGGAGCGGCGAGCGCCCTCCACGAACTGTTCGCCTCGGCCACGCACGAGGCATCGGCGGCCATGTGCCGCTGGACGAACGGGCTGATTACGGTCACACTCGACCAGGTGCGCGAAATCCCCTTGGAGGAAGTTACCGGCGAACTGCAACTCGGCGACGAATTATTCACCATGGTGGTCCTGACCATCGGCGGCGAGGTGGGCGGCAACCTGATCCTCCTGTTCGACGAGTTCAACGGGCGGCAACTGGCGGCCTCGCTGTTGGGGCGCGAGCCCGGCACGCAGGCCGAGTGGAGCGAACTGGAACAATCGGCGTTGACCGAAACCGGCAACATCCTTGGCTGCGCCTACATCAACGCGCTGACGCGCCTGATCGGCGCCGACCTGATGCCCTCCGCCCCGTATTTCATCCAGGACTACGGCGCGAGCGTGGTGGAACAGGCCGTCATGACCCAAGCGCTGACCAGCGATCGCCTGCTGGTGTGCCAGATCGGTTTCCGCCGCAGGGAGCGCCAGCTCGACTGGCGCGTGGTGTTCGTACCCACCCAGGGCATGCAGGAAGCCATGCACCGGTCGCTGTGCGCGGCGCCGTAGCACCTCGGACCTGAACTGAAGCAACAGCCTTTCTTGAACGAATACGCAACGTGAAGCTCGCAACACACCACGGCTCTGAGCCCCATGGCGCCTATCCGCCGGCCTCGAACGCTCCGCCTGGAGAGATGCTGGTCGGCATGGGGCAGATTGCCGCGGGCCGGGCGCCCCAGCGGATGAAGGCGATCCTCGGCTCGTGCATCGGCCTGGCGCTGTACAACGCGGAACATCAGCGGGGCGCCATGGCCCATGTCGTCCTGCCGGCCTCGGCCGGCCGCGAAGCCGCGCCCGGCAAGTTCGCCGATACCGCCGTTCCGCGCATGCTGGCCATACTCAAGGAACATGGCCTGGCGCCTGCCGCCCTGGTGGCCAAACTGGCCGGCGGCGCCACCATGTTCAACGGTTC
>SKJM01000303.1 GCA_007122045.1 Planctomycetales bacterium
CGGTCCGAGCCGGTCGATCAGCTCGTCGGCAACCGGTTCGGACACCGCGTGCATGGCCGCCACGAACGCCGCGCGGTCGGCATCGGGACCGCGAATACTCGCCTGCCGGGGCGCCGGAATGCCCGCCTTGACCACCCACGCCAGTTGCGCCCAGCCCCGCAACGTGTTCATGCGGTGCCGGAGCATGGGCAGCACGGAATCGGGGCTGTCTTCCCGCAGCCGCGCGGCCAGCGGAGGCGGAACCGCGTAGCCGCCTTCCTGCTTGTCCAACAGCCGCAGTGCGGTGAGGGCGTCCAGCAGCATGGTGGTTGCCCGCGGGTCGGCCTTCAGGCGCTCGGCAACCTGCCGGGCGGTCCGGCGGCGGTCGCCCAGGAGCGACCACACGTTCAATTCGGCCGCGGCGCCGACGACGCACGCCGGCATGAACGCGGCCGCGGTTTCGAGAATCTGTTGGCGGTCGGGAGATTGATCGAGCATGGAAACCATCCTTTGGAGCCGGGGTGGCGAAGCCGCCTTGCAGCACGTTGGAGTCCCGCCTTGAGGCGGCGTTGCGTGGGATAGGCTTCCCGCCTGTCCCACACTTCTCGACGCGGGAAACGGCCGCTCGGCCGGTGCCGTTCCTTCTCATTCTAACCCGCCCCCGGATCGCCCGGAAGGGGAGCGCCAACCCTGCGCGCGGGTCGCCCCGGCCGCTCGCGCCGCAGGCACCGCCCGCGCTACCGATACAACCCGGACCGGGCGGCACCTGGAAACGGGCACGCCTTAGCCGTATACTTCGAGTGAAGTGTTCCCCCGACGAGTCGTTCCGGATGAAAACCCTTGTGTTGGGCCTCGGCAATCCGATTGTTTCCGACGACAGCGTTGGGCTGCGCGTGGCGGCGGAGCTGCGCACTCGCCTGGCGGGTGTGGAGGGGATCGAGGTGGACGAGGACTATTGGGGCGGGCTGCGGCTGATGGAGCGGATGATCGGCTACGACCGGGCGGTGGTCATCGACGCCATCCAGACCGGCGCCCCGCCGGGGACGATCCACCGGCTCCGACCCGCCGACCTGCCCACCCAAAGGAGCGCCTCGGCCCACGACGCGAACCTGCCCACCGCCCTGGCCCTGGGGCGGCAGGCGGGCATGCACCTGCCGCCGGACGCGGCGGTCGCCCTTGTCGCCGTCGAAGCAGCCGATATACTGAACTTCGGCGAGCAACTGACGCCGGAGGTGGAAGCCGCCATTCCCCGGGCCGTGCAGCTCGTCCTGGAGATTTTGGCCAATCCGGCGCCGGAAGACGCGCGGTAGTTCGATCCACACCACCACCAGGAGGACCAGGAAATGATTTCGCCCGAAATGCTCCGCCGCTACCCGTATTTCGCCGGCGTCAGCGATGAAAGCCTCAAAGAGATCGCCATGATTGCCGAGGAGAAGCACGTGCCCGCCGGCACGCGCATGTTCGGCGAAGGCGACCCGGCCAATCACCTCTATATTATTGCGAAGGGGGAGGTCAACATCGACTACTTGCTCGGCGACGGCGCGGTGCGGACGGTCGACACGCTGGTCGACGGCGATCTGCTCGTCTGGTCGGCCTTGATCGAGCCGTACAAGACGACGGCCATCGGCACGACGACGAAAGACTGCGAGCTGGTGTGCATCGACGCCCCCCGCTTGAGGGCTCTGTGCGAGAAAGCTCCTCTTTTGGGCTACCGGCTGACCGGCCAAGTGGCGAAACTGCTGGCCAATCGGCTGGAAGGCGCCCGGGTCCAGTTGGCGGCAGTCGGGTAGCGCGCCCGCCCATGCACGAGTTGGCGATTGTCGAGGCCCTGATTGAGCAGGTCGACCGTGAGTTGCACCGTGCGGGTCAGACGGGGCGCGTGGTGGAACTGAACCTGGCGGTCGGACGCCTGTCGGGCGTGCACAGCGGGTCGCTCCGGTTCGCGTTCGAGTTGCTCAGTCCCGGCTCGGTCGTCGAGGGCGCGGCGATGAACATCAGCGAACCCCCGGCCACTTGCCGGTGCCGCGACTGCGGCCACA
The DNA here is from genome assembly GCA_007122045.1 of Planctomycetales bacterium. Classification (GTDB taxonomy): domain Bacteria; phylum Planctomycetota; class Planctomycetia; order Pirellulales; family Thermoguttaceae; genus PWXP01. The sequence continues at coordinate 2,019 of SKJM01000303.1, forward strand.
GCGAACCGATCGACGAGTTGGCGGCCCAGTGCCCAAGCTGCGGCAGCGGCAATATCGTCATTGAAGGCGGGCGCGAACTGACGCTCGACAGCATCGAGTTGGAACCGAACGAATCATGAGAATCGTCGCCGCAAAAAAACTCCTGAAGGCCAACGACCTGCTGGCCGCCGAGAATCGGGCGAAGCTGGCGGCGGCGGGCGTGGCGGCTGTGAATATTCTGGGTTCGCCCGGCGCGGGCAAGACCACCCTGCTGGAGGCCCTGTTCGCCGCCCTTGCCCACCGGGCCCGCCCGGCGGTCATCGAGGGCGACATTGCCGGCGCCCTCGACGCCGAGCGCATCGCGCGGCTCGGCGTGCCCGTCGTGCAGATCAACACCGACGGCGCGTGCCACCTTGACGCCGGCATGATCGCCGCCGCCCTGGCCGACCTGGACCTTCAGGCCGTCGACCTGCTGTTCATCGAGAACGTGGGCAACCTGGTGTGCACCGCCGGCTTCGACCTGGGCGAGCAGATGCGCGCCGTCGTGCTCAGCACGGTCGAAGGCGACGACAAGGCCGTCAAGTATCCGGCCATCTTCCAAGGTTCCGACGCACTGGTGATGACCAAGTGCGACCTGCTGGGCCATACCAACTTCGACCCCGCGCGCGTCGCTGCCGACTACCGGCGCCTGGCGCCCGACGGCCGCGTGTTCGAGGTGTGCGCCACCACCGGCGACGGCATTCCGGCCGTCGCGGCGTGGCTGCTCGGTTCGGAGGGTTCGGGTCGCGAGCGCACCGAAACCTGACCCCCGCCCCCGGCTAGGCCTTCAGTTCGACGGCGGCTTCCGGCCGGAGTACGCGGAACGTGAACGACTCGGTCAGGAACAATTCGACGTGGTGGCGGTCGTGGGTGGCGAAGCCGACGGCCAGGTCCTGGCCGACGGTCAGCTCGAAGTCGCCGCCGGCGGTGGAAAGGAGCACGCCGCCTTGGAGCGCCTGGGTGGCGAGAATTTCGCCGCCGAGCATGTCCTGGATGATTCGGGCGGGGGGGAAGCCTCCCTGGCCGGCCTGGATCAGCCCGGCGTACGCGTCGATGCCCAACACCAGCGAATAGGGGCCGGGCACGCCGGCCAGCCGCAGTTCCTTCAGCCCTTGGGCGACCGCCTGGGGATAGGCTTCGGGGTCGCCCGGCAGCTTGACCGACTCGTGCGCGGCTTGCTCGATGATCCCCCGGATGCCGCCGGGCTCGAAACCCGTGTACACGGCGGCGTCTTCGAAGTACGCCACGCGCCGGGCCGCCTCTTCGACCGGGGTCAAGTCCAGGTCCTTGCAGCCCCGGGCGGCGTTGTCCAACTCGAGTTGCGGCAGCGTGATCGGGACCCGCACCTCGACCAGGGGCAACACCGTGCGGACGCCCCACGGCACGTCCTGGTCGTGCGCGGCCTTGGGGATGTCGAGCCGCCCCAGGTTCACCGCGGCGTATTCCCAGCCGTGGGGGCCGCAGAAGTCGACGAGCGTGCGCGCGGTAAGCTGCGCCTTCAGGATCGTAGCGGCGACCGCATCGACTTCTTCCCACGCTTCCACGGTCAACGGGGCTAACGAACGCTTCAGTAAGTCGGCCATCGTGTATTTCCTTTCATTCGAACGGGTTGTCCAAAAAAATGTATCCGCCCAAGGCCGCCCGGGGCACTCCCCGCTTTGCGGCGGAACCTCCCATCCGGCAGGCGCCGGCGCCGCGGCGCGGGACGCAGGATTCCGGGCGGTAAGGGGTCGCCTATTTGGTGAACTTTCCGATGCCCATCCCCTCGCCCTCCACGGCCGGCGGGTGGGCGCTGCCCGTGCCGCCCCCGGTCGCCGCTTCCTCGATGGTGTGGATCGGCCCGGAGGTGAACAGGTAGGTGCGAAGGTCCTCATCGAACTTCGGGATTCGTCGCCGCAGCCACTCCAAGGCCATGGCAGCGTGCTCGATCTCCTCGTCGCGGTTGTGCAGCAAGATGGCCTTCAACTCGGCGTCGGGAGTGACTTCGGCCCGCTGGTGATACCACGCCACGGCCTCCAATTCCTCGATGGTGGCACTGAGGGCGCGGTGGATATCGCGGGCCTCGGCCGATAATTCGGCCGGGGGTTCGTGGTAAGCGAGTGCCATAGTGCGTGGTTCTCCGTTTTCGTGGCGGCAGTCAGGTGAACACGATCCGTAGTCTGAGGATTCTATACGTACGCCCGGGCCACTTCAAGCCCCCCCGGTTCACGGCCGTTCGGGGTGCGTCATGCGCCAGGGATCGAGGGCCTTCTGCAGTTCGGCTTCCGGAAGGACACTTTTTTCCACGCACAACTGGCGGATCGTCTTGCCGTTCTCGAAGGCCTCCTGGGCCAGCGACGCTGCCTGCTCGTATCCGATGTAGGGACTCAGGCCGGTCACCAGCGCCAAGCTGCGCTCGATGCCCTCGGCGCACGCCTCGGGGTTGGCCTCCATGCCGGCCAGGCACAGGTCGGTGAAGGCGGCCACCGCTCCGGCCAGGATGCGGACGCTTTCCAGGGCGGCGTCGGCCATGACCGGCATCATCACGTTCAGTTGGAACTGGCCGCCGGCCGCGCCGCAGAAGTCGATCGTGTGGTTGTTGCCCATCACCCGCGCGGCGGCCTGCATGAGGGCCTCGCACAGCACGGGGTTGACCTTGCCCGGCATGATGGAACTGCCCGGCTGCCGGTCGGGCAGGCGCAGTTCGTTCAGCCCGCAGCGGGGGCCGGAGGCCAGCCAGCGGATGCCGTTGGCCACGTTGAACAGGGTGACCGCCACCGTGCACAACTGGCCGTGGCATTCCACCAGCCCGTCGCGCTGGGCGTTCGCCTCGAAGTGGTCGGCGGCCTCAAGGAACGCGATGCCCAGTTCCTGGTCGAGGAGGCTGCACAGATTGCGGGCGAACCGGGGGTGCGTGTTGATGCCGCTTCCCGTGGCGGTGCCGCCGATGGGTAGTTCCAATACCGCCTCCATGGCCAGGCCGGCCCGACCTACGGAACGGTCGAGCTGGCGGGCCATGCCGCCGATCTCCTGGCCGAGGGCCACGGGCGTGGCGTCGGCCAAATGCGTTCGCCCGATCTTGAGGACCGTCTGCCACGCCTTCGATTTTTCCGCCAGCACCCCCCCACACTTCCGCAGCGCCGGGATAAGCCGCCCGCGGATGGCCCGGGCAACCGACACGTGGATGGCCGTGGGGAACACGTCGTTGCTGCTTTGGCCTAGATTAACGTGGTCGTTCGGATGGATGGGCTTTTCCATGGCAAACCGGTCGCCTCCGGCCAGCTCGATGGCCCGATTGGCGATGACCTCGTTCGCGTTCATGTTCGTCGACGTGCCCGAGCCCGTCTGGAAGACGTCGATCGGGAACTGGTCGTCGAACTTTCCGTCGGCCACTTCGCGGGCGGCGCGGAGGAGCGCGTCGATTTGGCCGGGTTCAAGCGGGCGGCGGCTCTTCGACGGGTCGCCCAAGAGGCCGAGATCGCGGTTCACCAGCGCGGCCGCCCACTTGACAAATCCCAGGGCATGTACCAATTCGGGCGGGATAGCCCGACCCGAAATAGGGAAGTTCTCGACTGCCCGTTGCGTTTGTGCCCCGTAATACGCCTCGCGGGGCAGCCGCACCTCGCCCATGCTGTCGCGTTCTGTTCGGTAGTCGGTCATAGTGAAGGTCCGGCAGGGTCGTCATCCGTCATTTCCCTCGATTATTCAAACGCGGCGACGGCACGTCAAGCCGATGGGGGACCGCTGACAACGATCTTGTCAGGCAGGACGGACCGCGACACCCTCCGTTGGAGTACCGGCTTTAGTCGGAAGAAACAACCGCCTGAAGGCGGGACTACACACCTCGGCGGGTGCCAGTGAGACATACCGCAAAATCTTGCCGCACTCTTCCATAGGTTGCTTTCCGTACACCGTTGTAATAGAAAGGGAAACTGCGGGCTTCAGCCCCCTCCCCGATCCCCAGCAGCAGGAGAACCCATCATGCTCGCTCGTACCCCCGTGTTTCGATGTTCGGCGGCTGCCTTGGCGTGGTATGGCGCCGTTGTCCTTGTCTCATCGGCGACGACTATCGAGGCGGCCGAAGCGGCCGGCGCCGCACAGACCATCCTTGAGGAAAGCGGCGTCCGCGGCGGGCTGGTTGTCCACCTCGGATGCGGCGACGGACGGCTGACCGCCACGCTACGGGCCGGCGAGGCGTTCCGCGTTCACGGGCTCGACGCCGACCCGGACGCCGTGGCCGAGGCCCGCGAGCACGTCCGCTCGCTCAGCCTCTACGGGCCGGTTGCGGTCGAACAGTTCCGCGGCCCGCGGCTGCCGTACATCGAAAACCTCGTGAACCTTGTGGTGACCGATTCCGACGCGCTCGCCCGGCATGGCGTGACCACGGCTGAGGTCATGCGCGTGCTGTGTCCCGGCGGCGTGGCGATGGTCCGCCGCGACGGTCAGTGGACCCGCACGGTCAAGCCCCGCCCGGAGAAGACGGACGACTGGACGCACTACATGTATGACGCTTCTAACAACGCCGTCTCGTCCGACACAGTGGTCGGCCCGCCGCGGCGGCTCCAATGGGTGGGCGGCCCGCGGTACGCGCGGCATCACGACCGCATGTCGAGCGTCAGCGCGGCGGTTTCGGCGGGCGGGCGCGTGTTCTACATCTTCGACGAAGGCACGCCCGTTTCCATCCTCGCCCCGCCGGAGTGGAAGGTGATTGCCCGCGACGCCTACAACGGCACCGTGCTCTGGAAACGCGAGATGGCCAACTGGCACACACATCTGTGGCCGCTCAAAAGCGGGCCGGCGCAACTGCCGCGGCGGCTGGTGGCCGAGGGCGACAGCGTGTACGTCACCCTGCGGCTCGACGGGCCGCTCGTGCGGCTCGACGGCGCCACGGGCGAAACGCTGCACACCTACGAAGGCACCAAGGCCACCGAGGAAATCATCCTTTCCGACGGCGTACTGTTCCTGCTGGTCGACCCGGAGGCCGAGGAACCCGCGTATGCCGACATGCCGCGCATCCGGCAGGCGTATCGTGGCAAGTTCTGGGATGAACGGCCCCGCACGCTCCTGGCCGTTCTGGCGGAAAGCGGCGAGGTGCTGTGGCAACGGTCGCAGCGCGTGCTGCCCGGCACCCTGGCCGCCGACGCCGGGCAACTGGTGTTCCACGACGGCGAGCGCATCGTGGCCGTCGACCGGCAGACGGGCCAAGACCGGTGGCGCTCCGAGCCGGTCGAGCGGTGCGAGGTCATCCAGGCGTTCTACATTCCCACATTGGTGCTGTATGAAGACGTCGTCCTGTTCTCCGGCGGCGTGGAGGCCGGTACGCAAACAGGAAGCTGGGTGACCGAAACCAACGACCGCATGACGGCCCTCTCGGCGGCAACCGGCGAGCGGCTGTGGACTGCCCCGCATCCGCCTTCCGGCTACCGTTCGCCGGAGGACCTTCTGGTTGCCGGCGGGCTGGTGTGGACCGGCGAGACGACCAGCGGCCGCTCGGTGGGCGTGTTCACCGGCCGCGACCCCCGCACCGGCGAGGTGAAACGCGAGTTCCCGCCCGACGTGGACACCTACTGGTTCCACCACCGCTGCTACCGCGGCAAGGCGACGGAGAACTACCTGCTCATGTCGCGCACGGGCATCGAGTTGGTCGACATCCGCGAGGAGAGTTGGGACGCGAACCATTGGGTCCGCGGCGCGTGCCTGTACGGCATTATGCCGGCCAACGGCCTGCTGTACGCGCCGCAGCATCCGTGCGCCTGCTACCCCGAGGCGAAGCTCGACGGCTTCAACGCCCTAGCCCCGGCCGCGCCGGGAGGGCGGATACCCCCGGAGGCGGTTCCCGCCGAGCGGCTGGAAAAAGGGCCCGCCTACGACGCCATGGCCGGCCGCGCGGCCGGCGACTCGGCGTGCTCCGCCGGCGAATGGCCCACCTACCGGGCCGATAACGCCCGGAGCGGCGCTGCACGAACCGCCGTACCAGCCGACTGCCAACCGCAGTGGAACACCGAGTTGGGCGGACGGCTGACCAGCCCCGTCATCGCCGACGGCAAGCTGTTCATCGCCGCGCCGGATCGGCACACGGTGTACGCGCTCGACGCGGCTTCGGGCGAGGTGCTTTGGCACTTCATTGCCGACGGGCCGGTCGATTCGCCCCCGACCTTCGACCGCGGCGCGGTGCTGTTCGGCTGCCGCGCCGGCCGCGCGTACTGCCTCCGCGCCGACGACGGCGCCCTGGCGTGGCGGTTCCTGGCGGCCCCGATCGACCAGCGGCTGATGGCCTTCGAGCAGTTGGAATCGGCATGGCCGGTGCATGGGAACATTCTCGTACACGACGGCGTGGCCTGGTTCGCCGCCGGCCGCTCGGCGTTTCTCGACGGTGGGATGCGGCTGTGGCGACTGGACGCCGCCACCGGGCGCACGCTTTCGGAAACCGTGCTGGACGACATCGACCCGGCCACGGGCAAGCCGCATCAGGACTTCGTCCGCTGGCTGAACATGCCGGCGGCCCTGCCCGACGTGCTCTCCACCAACGGGCGCTATGCGTACATGCGGTCGCAGCCGTTCGAACTGGACGGCACGCGGCTTCCACTGGAGGCGATGCCCGACCCGATCGACGCCGACCAGGGCGTCCCGCCGCCGGAGCAGCGCGAGGAGTTCGCGCACCTGTTCTCGCCCACCGGGTTCCTCGACGACACGTGGTGGCACCGGACCTACTGGATTTACGGCAGCCGGTTCGTGGGCGGCTGGTGCGGCTATTACCAGTCGGGCCGGGCGACGCCCGCGGGCCGCATCCTGGTGCTCGACGATGAGCGGGTGTACGCCTTCGGCCGCAAGCCGCAGTTCTTCCGGTGGACCACGCCCATCGAGCACCACCTGTTCGCCGCCGATCGGACCCTGCCCCCCACGCCGGAGTTCAACCCCCGCAAGCCGGGCGCCACGCCCTACATGGTGAGGCACCATTGGGCGGAGGATATTCCGCTCTACGCCCGGGCGATGGTGCTGGCCGGCCGCACCCTGTTCCTAGCCGGACCGGACGACCTGGTGAACGAGCAGCAGGCCTTCGGGGGGATCGACGACCCGCAGGTGCAGGCGCAGTTGGCCCGGCATGCCGCGGCGCTGATGGGCGAGAAGGGCGGGCTGCTGTGGGCCGTTTCGGCCGACGGCGGCGCGAAGCTGGCCGAGCTGCGGCTCGACGCCGCCCCGGTGTTCGACGGCATGGCCGCCGCCTACGGGAAGCTGTACTTGGCCACGACCGACGGCCGAGTGATGTGCCTGGGCAAGTAGGGCGGCGGAGCAAGCATGGTTGCCCCCGCCCGCGTCAACGGTAGACGTTGCCGCGTTGCGCGACCTTGACTACGCATACGACCAGTTGCTCGTCTTGAATCGAATAGACGATGCGGTATCGGCCCTGTCGCAGGCGGTACTGGTCTCGGCCGGACAGCTTCTCGCATCCTCGCGGCCGCGGGTCGTCGGCCAAAGCGGCGATGCGGTCCATGATCCGCTGCACGTCGCGCTTGGGGATGCGGGCCAGATCGCGCCGGACCGACTTGCGGAAGAAGATGCTATATGCGGCCATCTTTCTTCAGTTGGTTGAGCATGTCGGCATAGCCGACCAAAGGCTCATCGGCACGCTCCTCGAACGCGGCCAGGTCGTCGGCATCCTCGCTGAGAATTTCCCGGACCGCCTCATTCACAATCTCCGAAACCGAACGCGCCGTGTCGGCCGCTTTCATTCGCAGGGCGCGGTGCAGTACCGGGTCGAAGTAGATCGTCGAACGTTTCGTTGCGGAAGACATGGCATCACCTCGGTAGGGCGGTTCGGAGACCGTTCCCCGGCTGGCCGATTGGGCAAATCGCCCTTTGTGCCGCGAAAATCGGGACAGTCCCCTGGTACGGGCCGGGAAATGGCTGCGCTCTATAGCATTATAGCATTATGACGTTATAGCGTCAATCCGGAACGCCGTCACAACCTTTTCTCCGCCCGCGGGGCAGGTCCCCGACCGGCGGCTGACACGGTACAATGGCCGACAACAGGAAACCCCGTCGTAGACAAACACATTGCCCTATGGCCCCCGCAGGAGCTATGGCCATGCCCATTCACGATTGGCGCCGTGTTGAAGCAGGAATCTTTCACGATTTCCGCCACGCGTGGGTCGCGGAAATCGGCCGCGCCCTCAACGGCGGACTACTGCCCGACGAATACTACGCCCTCCTGGAGCAGCACGCGGCCGGCTTCGGCCCCGAAATCATGACCCTCGAACACGTGCCCGAAAACAACGAACCGGAACCGCCCCCGCCTGGCGGCGAGACGGGCCACGGCAGTGGCGTGGGCCTGCTCACCGCGCCGCCGCAGGTGCGCATCCGGGCCGAGACCGAAATGGACTTCTACCGCCGCAAACAGAGCACCGTCGTGGTGCGGCACGTCAGCGGCGACCGGATGGTGGCGGTCGTCGAAGTCATTTCGCCGGGGAACAAGTCGGGCCAGAAGGCGTTCCGGTTGTTTCTCGACAAGGCCGGTCAACTGCTCGACCGGCAGATTCACCTGCTCATCCTCGACTTGCTTCCGCCCACCCCCCGCGACCCGGCCGAAATCCACGCGGCCATTTGGGAAGAGGTGACCGGCCAGCCCCTCGCCGGGGTGGAGGGCAAGCCGCTGACGCTGGCGGCGTACGAATCGGCGTTGAGCGTGCGGGCGTACGTCGAGCCGGTGGCCGTGGGCGACGAACTGCCCGACATGCCGCTGTACCTCGAGCCCAACGGTTACGTGCTGGTCCCCCTGGAGGCCACCTATCGCCGCGCATTTGCGGCCATGCCCCGCCGCTGGCAGGCTGTGCTCCAGCCGGCGGGCTGAACTGTTTTTACCCTAACGCTGTGGAGATTGCATGATGAAAGCTCACACG
>SKJM01000765.1 GCA_007122045.1 Planctomycetales bacterium
ATCCTGCTCAACGGGCGGGGGTCCGACAAGGCGACCTACCACCTGGAACTGTCGCTCGAAGGTTCCGGCTTCGAGTACGCGCCGGGCGATGCGTTGGGCATCTACCCGGAAAACGATCCCCGGCTGGTCGACCAGTTGCTCCGCGCCATGCGTTGGGACGACGACGCCCCGGTGGCCGCCGGAAAGCAGCAGCGGCCGGTGTGGGACGCCCTGCTGCGCCACTACGAAATCACGCGGCTCACCCGGCCGTTGCTGGAGCAGGCGGCCGGGTTCGCCGCGGCCGGGCTGGCCGACCTGCTGCGGCCGGACCGGCAGGCACGGCTCGATGCGTACCTGGCCGGCCGCGACCTGCTCGATCTGGTGCGCGACTTCCGCCTGCGGAACGTGCCGCCGGCCGAGTTCGTACCCATCCTGCGCCGCATGCCGCCCCGGCTGTACTCCATCGCCGGCAGTGCCCGTGGGACCCCGAACCGGGCCGCCGTGACGATGGCCGCCGTGCGTTACCGCGCGCACGGCCGCGACCGGCGGGGCGTGTGCTCGGCGTATTGCACGGAGCGGGTTGCCGTGGGCGAGCGCGTGCCCGTCTTCATCAGCGAGAACCCCAACTTCCGCCTGCCCCCCGACCCGGCGGCTCCGATCGTGATGATTGGCCCGGGCACGGGGGTGGCCCCGTTCCGGGCGTTCCTCCAGGAGCGGGAAGCGACCGGTGCGACCGGCAAAAGTTGGCTCTTCTTCGGCGACCGCCGCTTCCGCACCGACTTCCTGTACCAGACCGAATGGCAGCGATGGCTGCGCGAAGGGATACTGACCCGCATGGACGTGGCCTTCTCGCGCGACGCCAAGCCGACGACCTACGTGCAACACCGCATGATGGAGCATCGCCGCGCGTTGTTCGCCTGGCTCAACGGCGGCGCCTACGTGTACGTGTGCGGCGATGAGCGGCGCATGGCGCCGAACGTCCACGCGGCCCTGGAAGCCATCGTGGCCGGCGAGCGGGCATTGCCCGATCGCGCCGCCCGCGATTACCTGGCCGAACTCATGCGGCAAGGCCGATACCAGCGCGACATTTATTGAAAGTCAGGTAGGGACGAGTGGTGCGAGTCCCACCATCACCTCACACGATACATTGCCTTCACATTCCTCGGCATCCTTACGTCACCCACGCGTCAGGCCGTTCGGCACCTGGAAACGGAAGAGCCATTGAAAGACGATTCCATGCCCGATAACCCGCCCACTTCCGAGCCACCCCTGACCGAGGTCGAGCGCGTCAAGGCGTCGAGCCGGTATTTGCGAGGCACGATTGCCGAGTCGCTGGCCGACCGGCTCACCGGCGCGGTGGCGAAGGGCGACACGCACCTGCTGAAGTTTCACGGAACCTACCAGCAGGACGACCGCGACCTGCGGAAGGAGCGGGCCCGGCAGAAGCTCGAACCCGCCTACGAGTTCATGGTGCGCATTCGGGTGCCCGGCGGTGTGGTGACGCCCGAGCAGTGGCTGGCCGTCGACCGCCTCGCGCGCCGGTACGCCCGCGGCGCCGTGCGGCTGACCACGCGGCAGTCGATTCAGTTGCACGGCGTGCCGAAGTGGCATTTGCGGGAGGTGTTCCGGGCGGTGCACCAGTCGGGGCTGACCACGATGGCCGCCTCGGGCGACGCGAACCGGAACGTCGTATGCGCGGCCGCCCCGCAGCCGCCGGAGTTGCACGCCGAGCTGGTCGAGTGGTCGCGGCGGATCGGCGAGCGCCTGGCGCCGCGTACCACGGCGTACGAGGACCTTTGGCTGGCCGAGCAACCGTCCGATCGGGCCGCGGACGATGCCGAGCCGCTGTACGGGCCGACCTACCTGCCGCGCAAGTTCAAGATTGCCGTGGCGGCGCCCCCGTCGAACGACGTCGACGTGTTCGCCCACGACCTGGGGCTGATCGCCATCGTCGAAGGCGGCCGGCTGGCGGGTTTCAACGTGGCGGTGGGCGGCGGCATGGGCAGGACCCACCGCAAGGCCGAAACCTTCCCCGCCCTGGCCCGCGTGTTCGGCTTCTGCCCGCCGGAGCACGTGGTCGACCTGGCCGAGCAGGTGCTGCTGATCGAGCGCGACTTCGGCGACCGGACCAACCGCCGGCACGCCCGGCTGAAATACGTGCTGGCCGACCGCGGCCTCGACTGGTTCCGGGGCGAACTGCACGGCCGGCTGGGCCGGGCGTTGCGGCCGCCGCGCCCCTGCCGCTTCGAGCACCGCGCCGACCCGCCCGGCTGGACCGAGGGCCCCGGCGACACGCACCACCTGACGCTGTTCATAACGTGCGGCCGCGTGGGCGACTTCGACGGCTACCCACTGCTGAGCATCCTGTGCGAGATTGCCGGCCGGCACGGCGGGCACTTCCGCCTGACGCCGAACCAGAACCTCATCGTGGCCGGCGTGACCGGCGCCGACCGGCCCCGCATCGAGCGGCTTGTGCGCGAGTACCGGCTCGACGACGGCACGCGGTCCTCCCCGGCCCGGCGCAACGCCCTGGCCTGCGTGGCGCTGCCCACGTGCGGGCTGGCCCTGGCCGAGGCCGAGCGATACCTGCCGCGGTTCATGGCGCAGTTCGAGGGCATCCTGGCCGAGGCGGGGCTGGCCGACGAGCCCATGGACGTACGGATGACCGGCTGCCCGAACGGCTGCGCCCGCCCCTATCTGGCCGAGATCGGCATCGTCGGGCGTTCGGCCGGCACGTACAACCTTTACCTGGGCGGCGATGCGGCCGGAGAGCGGCTGAACCGGCTTTGTTGCGAGAAGCTGCGGGCGGAAGAACTGCTCGACGCGCTCCGCGGCGTTCTCACCCGCTACGGCCGCGAGCGCACGCCGGGCGAGTCGTTCGGCGATTTCGCCGTTCGGACCGCGTGC
>SKJM01000856.1 GCA_007122045.1 Planctomycetales bacterium
CACCGGGGATCCTCCGGACGGCCGGCGAGCCGACCGCGCCTATTTCGATCCCACGCAAGACCGCACCCGGAATATGCCGGCCGGCGCCCAAGGCCCGCGCCCGCCGGCGCCCGCCTACCAGGCGGATATGGCTGGGGACGGGGAGTCGCCGTTTGAGCAGTTCGAGCCGGTTCCGCGCAGCAGCCGGGCGGCGCAATGGGTCGAGGAGGGCGAGGCCGCGCTCCGGTCCCACGATTCGCAGCGCGCCCTCGAACTGTTCCGCCAGGCCGCCCCTTACATGGATCAGCTTGATCCCATGACGGCGCAACGGCTTCAGGATCGGTTGGAACTGTTGTCGCAGCCCGGCGCCCGCCCGCAACCCCCCGCCGGCGCCGTCCCTGCCGGCGATGACGTTGCCGCGAAGCAGCGGATGGTCGTGCAGCAGGTGCTCACCGAACTGGCGCATCAGGAGACCTCGGCCGAAGCGATGAAGGAGAAGGATCCCGAGGGCGCGCTCGCCCTGTTGCAGGCCGCCCGGCTGAAGGTCGAACAATCCGGCCTCGAAACGGCCGACAAGCAACGGTTCCTGGCCCGCGTCGACCGGCGCATGGCCGAGATCCGCCGGTACATCGAGGAGCATCAACCGATGCTCGACCTGGAACAGAAGAATCAGCGCATCCGGGATGACATGGACCGCGAGCAGCGCATCCGACTGGAGGTTCAGGATAAGGTCGCGCTGCTGGTCGATGAGTTCAACCGGCTGTGCGACGAGGAGCGCTACGCCGAGGCGGAAGTGAGGGCCAAACAGGCGGCCGAGTTGGACCCCCACAACCCGGTGGTCAAGCAGATGCTCGTTTTCTCGAGGTTCGTTCGCCGCCACGCCAGCAACGTGGCTTTGCGGGCGCGCCGCGAGGAGGGCTTCTGGGAGACGCTCGATTCGGTCGACCACGCGGCGATCCCGTTCGACGACCGGCAACCGATCGTGTTCCCGGAAAACTGGGACGAACTGACCCGGAGCCGGCGCCGGTTCGCCGACGACCGCCGGCGCCACCGCACCGAGCGGGACTTGGAAATCGAGCAGAAGCTGCGCACCCCGGTCATGCTCAATTTTGAAGACGCCCCCCTGAGCACCGTCCTGGAGCACCTGGCCAACCTGGCGCAGGTGAACCTGCACCTGGACCCCCGGGGCCTGGCCGAGGAAGCCGTTTCCAGCGATACGCCGGTCACCGTCCGGCTGAGCCAGGAGGTGATGCTGCGCAGCGCGCTGAACCTGATCCTTCAGCCGCTGCACCTCAGCTACGTCATCAAGGACGAGGTGCTGAAGATCACCAGCGAACAGATGCGCGACGGCGAGGTGTTCACGGTGACCTACGACGTGGCCGATCTGGTCATCCCGATTCCGAACTTCGTGCCCGGTAAAATGGGCATGCGTTCGGCCCTGCACGATGCATACGGCGACCTGGGCTACGGCGGGGCCGGCAGCCCCTGGGGCGGACAGACCGGCCCCCTGGCCGTCATGGCCAGCAACGACGGGCGGGCGAACGCCGGCGCCATCAATCCGGAGGTGCTCGCGCAGCTCGGCACCGCGCACGGCGGCGGCGGCGGGCTGAGCGGCCTGGGCAGCCCGATGGGCGGCGGCATGGGTCCCGGCGGCCTCGGCGGCGCGGCCGCCGCCGATTTCGACACCCTGATCGAGCTGATCACCGGGACCGTCAAGCCGCCAACCTGGGATGACGTCGGGGGCCCCGGCTCCATCGCCGGCTTCCCGACGAACCTGAGCCTGGTGGTCAGCCAGACCCAGGACGTGCACGAGGAGATCGTCGACCTGCTCGAACAGCTCCGCCGGCTCCAGGACTTGCAGGTGACCATCGAGGTCCGGTTCATCACGCTCAACGACAACTTCTTTGAGCGGATCGGCGTCGACTTCGATTTCTTCATCGACAGCAAACTGACTCCTCCACCGCCCCCGGAAGATCCGGACGAACCCTTCGATCCCACCGAGGGCATCACGCAGAGCGTCGTCGTGGGCCTCGATGCGCCGGGCGTGTTCGCGGCCGACCTGGACATCCCCTTCCGCCAGAACAGCTTTGGGCTGGCGGTGCCGCAGTTCGGCGGGTTCGACGCCGCCGCCGGCGCCCAGATGGGGTTCGCCATCCTCAGCGACATCGAGGCGTTCTTCTTCATCAACGCCGCCCAGGGCGACCGCCGCAGCAACGTGCTCCAGGCGCCGAAGGTCACCCTGTTCAACGGCCAGCAGGCGTTCGTCTCCGATACCTCGCAAAGCCCGTTCGTCATCAGCGTCATCCCCGTCGTGGGCGACTTCGCGGCCGCCCAGCAGCCGGTCATCGTCGTGCTCTCCGAAGGGACGTTCATGACGGTGCAGGCGGTCGTTTCCAAGGACCGCCGCTTCGTGCGGCTGACCGTCGTGCCCTTCTTCAGCCAGATCAGCGACGAGGTGCGAACCTTCACGTTCGAGGGCGAAGAAACGACCAGGACGGAACGGTCGGGCTCCGGCTGGGTCAACCCGGGCGACCCCCGCGACTGGCGGCGGACCGACGACGGTGAGGAAATCACCGAAACACGCCGGGGCACGACGGTGCAGCTTCCCACGTTCTCGTTCGTCACCGTCACCACCACCGTAAGCGTGCCCGACGGGGGAACGGTGCTGCTGGGCGGCATCAAACGCCTGAGCGAAGGCCGCAACGAGTTCGGCGTGCCGATGCTCAACAAGCTGCCCTATATCAACCGCCTGTTCAAGAACGTCGGCATTGGGCGTGAAACCCAAAGCCTCATGATGATGGTTACCCCGCGGATCATCATCCAGGAAGAGGAGGAGGAACGGCTGGGTATTGCGCCGCTATGAGTCCTTTTCGCGTCGCCTTTTCACGCATCCCGCCTTAA
>SKJM01000793.1 GCA_007122045.1 Planctomycetales bacterium
CAGGATGGCGGGGCCCTGGGGCGTGTGCGTCACTTCCGGGTGGAACTGCAACCCATAGAGCGGCAGCCGCCGATGCCGGAAGGCGGCGTGGGGGCAGGTTTGCGTTCGGGCGAGCGACTCGAACTCGGCCGAGACCTCGGCCACCTGGTCGCCGTGGCTCATCCATACCTGCGTTTGGTCGGGGACGCCGGCAAACAGGCCCGCGTGCTCGGTAATCTCGCAATGCGCCCGGCCGTACTCGCGCGCCGGCGAACTGACCACCGTTCCGCCCATCGCCTCGCAGATCAGTTGCATTCCGTAACAGATGCCCAGCACCGGCAGCCCGAGTTGGAAGATGCCCGGGTCGCACTTCGGCGCGCCCGGCTCGTACACGCTCGAGGGCCCCCCGGATAGGATCAGCCCCTTCGGTGCCAGTTCGCGCAGCCGCCCGGCGGGGATGTCGTGCCGGACAATCTCGCAGTACACCTGCTGCTGGCGCACCCGGCGGGCGATGAGCTGCGCGTACTGCGAGCCGAAATCGAGGACCAGCACCTTTTCGTCGGCCAACAGGGGCACGGCGGCGTCTCCAGGGGGAAAAGCGCCAAGTTTAGAGACCGCAGGCCAACATTGCCAGGGGGCGGGGCCGCTGGCCGTGTGCCGCTGGCCCGCGCAAATGGGGCGGGCTACACAACCAGAAAGGGGCAATCGCCCCCGTGAGGCACCTGCTCCAGGAAGGGGACCTTGGTCAGGTAATCCGCCGGCGGGTGTTCTTTCCGCGGCGCCCTACTCCCCGCCCGGCGGGCTTCATCGTAGAATGGCCCCCTTGGTAGAAGGTCGGTCTCGAGGGAGTGGCGGATCGTCCCGCCACGCGGCGAATCTCCGGCTCGCCCCGGCCGGCAACCGGAAACCCCCAACCAGGATGGTATCTGAATGAGCAAGCACATCTTTGTGACCGGCGGCGTCGTGAGTTCCTTGGGCAAGGGTCTCACGAGCGCTTCGATCGGCATGCTGCTGGAGAGCCGCGGGCTGCGGGTCCGCATGCAGAAACTCGATCCCTACCTCAACGTCGACCCCGGTACGATGAGCCCCTTCCAGCACGGCGAAGTGTACGTGCTCGACGACGGCAGCGAGACGGACCTCGACTTAGGCCACTACGAGCGGTTCACCTCCAGCCCGCTCACACGCGACTCGAACTACACCAGCGGGCAGATCTACCAGTCGGTCATCCACAAGGAGCGGCGGGGCGAGTTCCTCGGCCAGACCGTGCAGGTCATCCCGCACGTGACCAACGAAATCAAGGCGGTCATCGCCAAGCTCGGAGGCGACGACGTCGACGTGGTGATTACCGAAATCGGCGGCACGGTGGGCGACATCGAAAGCCAGCCGTTCCTGGAGGCCATCCGGCAGTACGCGCTCGACGTGGGCAAGGAGAACTGCCTGTACATCCACCTCACGCTCGTGCCGTATCTGAAGGCGGCGGGCGAGTTGAAGACCAAGCCCACGCAACATTCGGTGGGCCTGCTGCGGCAGATCGGCATCCAGCCCGACGTGCTCATCTGCCGCACGGAGCGCCCGCTGGGCCGCGACGAGTGCGCCAAGATCGCCCTGTTCTGCAACGTGCCGGTCGAGGCGGTCATCGAGGAGCGCGACAAGGACTTCTCGGTGTACGAGGTGCCGGTCAGCCTGCTGGACCACGGGCTCGACGCGCTGATTGTGCGGAAACTCCGGCTGCGCGCCGGCGAGCCCCAACTGGACCCGTGGCGCGAGCTGCTCCACCGCATGCGCAACCCCCAGCGCGAGGTGACCATCGCCGTGGTGGGCAAGTACGTCGAGCACCGCGACGCGTACAAGTCGATCTACGAGGCGCTCGATCATGCGGGCCTGGCCCACCGGGCGCAGGTGCGCACGCTGCGCGTCTCCAGCGAGGCCGTCGAGCGCGAAGGGCCGGAGAAGCTCCTGTGCGGGGCCGACGGCGTGCTCGTGCCCGGCGGCTTCGGCGAACGCGGCATCGAGGGGAAGCTCGAAGCGGTGCGCTTCGCGCGGGAGCGGGGAGTGCCGCTGTTCGGCATCTGCCTGGGCATGCAGTGCGCCGTGGTCGAGTTCGCCCGCAACGTGGCCGGCCTCGAAGCCGCCAATTCCACCGAGTTCAACAAGGACACGCCCCACCCGGTCATCTGCCTGCTCGACGAGCAGCGGCAGGTGACCGACAAGGGGGGCACCATGCGGCTGGGCGCCCAGCCGGCGGCGCTGCGGCGGGGCAGCCGGTCGGCCGAGGCGTACGGCGCCGAGGCCGTCTCCGAGCGGCACCGGCACCGCTTCGAGGTGAACAACGCCTACCGGAAGCAGCTCGAGGCGCACGGCCTGACCATCGCCGGCACCAGCCCGGACGGCCAGCTTGTGGAAATTGTCGAGCTGCCCGATCACCCCTGGTTCGTAGCCGTCCAGTTCCATCCGGAGTTCAAGTCGCAGCCGACGCGCCCCCAGCCGCTGTTCGCCGGTTTCGTGGGCGCCGCGCTGCGGGGCCACGCCGCCCGGGCGCACGCCGGGCGCGCAACCGAAGCCGTTCAACCCTAGTACGAAGGAGGAAAACCATGACCGATCAGCCGCAAGGCCCCGAGAAGAAGATCATCGTCGACGAGGACTGGAAGAGCCAAGTGGAAGCGGAGCGCGAGGCCGCCCAAGGCGGAACGCCGCCCCAGCCGGGCGGCGAGCAGGAGCCCGCGCAAGGCCCCCTGCCGGAACCGACCCTGACCATGCTGATGAGCAGCCTCTATTTCCAGGGGACGATCGCCCTGGGACTCGTGCCGAACCCGGTCAGCGACCAGCCGCAGCGCAACCTGGAAGCGGCCCGGCACACCATCGGCATGCTGGAGATGCTCCGGCAGAAGACCGAGGGCA
>SKJM01000718.1 GCA_007122045.1 Planctomycetales bacterium
ATCCACACGGCATCGGGTTCGAATACCTCGGCGTAGCGGACCACCGCGGCGGCCAGCGTCTCAGCGGAAAGGCTGTACTCCCGAAGCGACGCGCCTACCAGCGCGGCGCAACTGTGGACGGTCAGCGGGCCAACCGGAATATGGTCGACCCGCTCGCCGGCCAGCGCGGCCAGCATCCTCTCCCGTGCAGTCATGGCTACGTGTAGCATCGCATTTCCTGACTCGTAGGACAGGCTTTCCAGCCTGTCATTATCGGCCACCCCTCACTCCAGCCCAATGCACGCAGCCGGTGACCGTTTGGTACAGTGTCGCCTAATTGGCCGTCGTGGTTCTACACAAACCTGGTCACCCCCGGCACCGGCATGGGGTAGTTCCCGTCCGCGTCGGGCCGGGTGGGCGGCTCGGCGTCCAGCGCAAGCCGCTCCGGCGCGACCACGTGGTCCGACTGCATCGCCGCCTCCCACGTTAGCACCTGCCCGGTATAGCTGGCCCAGGTCGACATGACGGCCATCAGGCTGCTGCGGGCCATGTACAGCGTATTATTGACCGGCGTGCCGTTGCGGATGGCCGAGAACAGGGCCACATGCTCCAGATCGAAGCGGTTGCTGCGCCCGCCGGAATAGCGCCACGGGTTCTCGCCGTCGATGCGGTAGCCAAGCAGGTCGCACCAGCCCTTCGTGCCGTAGTAGCGGGATGAAATGTCGGTGAAACACCCGTCCTGCTGACGGCAGTACGAGTGGAGCCGGGCGCCGCCGGCGTACTCGAACACGGTGGCGTGATGGTCCCAGGCGTCGCCGTGTTGGGGGCCCACCCGGGTTTGCCGGCCTCCCATGCCCCAGCAGCGCAGCGGCGGCTCGTCGTGCATGGCCCAGGCGGCCTTGTCGAGGTTATGCACGGCGTTCAGGCCGGGCAGGTCGCACGCCAGCCAGAAGAAGTCGAACCAATCGCGGAGCTGGTACTCCATTTCGGTCCATCCCGGCTGCCGAGGGACGGAGCGGAGGAAGCCCGTGTTGCACGTCTGTTCGATGCTGACGATTTCGCCGATGGCCCCGTCGTGGACGCGCTCAATCGTCTCGCGCACGCCGGTGTCGTAGCGCCAGGCGAGCCCCGAAACGACGGAAAGCCCTTTCCGGCGCGCGGTCTCGCCGGCCTCGAGCACCATCCGAACGCCGGGGGCGTCGACGGCGTGGATCTTCTCGCAGAAGACGTGTTTGCCGGCGTCGACGCACGCCTTCAGGTAGTGCGGATGGAAAAACGTGGGCAAGGCCAGCAACACGACGTCGGCGCAGTCGATCACGTGGCGGTATCCGTCGAATCCGGCGAACAGGTGGTCGTCGTCGACGGCCACTTGCGCCCCCTTCGACCGCTGGAGCCGGGCCCGCGTGCCCTCCATCCGCTCGGGAAAGACGTCGGCCAGGGCGACGAGCCTCGCGTTCCGATCGGCATTCATCGCGTTGACCGCCGCCCCGGTGCCGCGCCCGCCGCACCCGACCAGCCCCACCCGCAATACGTCGCTGCCGGCGGCATGGACGGAACGGACCAGGGGCAGTCCGGCCGCCAGGGCGCCGGCGGCCGTGGCCTTCAGAAAACGGCGGCGGGAGCGGTTGGAAGTTTCTGACATAAGCAATCCTTTCCTTCGCGGAAGACTACGGGGTTTCCTGCCAGGCCTGCCACTGCCGGGCGTATATTTCGTCCGGCCGCATGCTGCCGGGCTGAATGGACAGCCGGTATCGGAGCACCAGCGGCTCCGTTTGCGATAGCGCGTGCCGCATGCCGGCCTTCGGGAACGTCGGCTGGAACCAGGGCAGGTGCGGTATTGGGACGAAGTCGGCCGGATAGTGAAGATTGCCGGCGTGTTCGAAAACGACCAGCGTAGCCGGCTGCTTCGCGCCGCGCCAAGTACCGGTGGCCAGTTGCCAGGCCCGCCGCGGTGAGCGGTCGGCGGGATCGGCATGGTGACGGATCGCGAGCCCCTCGATCGGCGCCAGTCGGATGTTCAGCCCACCATACCTCTTGGTGCCGCGCCGGGCCAGCGTCACGCCCTCTTCCAGCGCCAGGAACTCGAACGTCAGGTCGATGTTCCGGCCGTGCTCGGTGGCGGGCCAGGCGCGGATCGTCGCCTTCTCGCGAACGATGGGCGTCTTGTCTTCCCAAAGCCATCGGTTCTCGGCTTCGACTTGCGCGAAGTCGTCGCCATCGCGCAACTGCAACTCGCCGGTCGGCCGGGCAAAGACCCGCTGCAGCGCGTGCAGGTCGCCCATCTCGCCCCGGTATTGCACCTCGGGCCACGCCCAATAGATGCCCCGATGGTGCGGGTGGTCGTCGGCCCAGTCGTCGGTGAGCTGCTCGCCGCCGGGCCCGTAGAGCGGATGGATGTAGTTGCTTCTCGGCCGGGCGTACTTTCTCGCCTCGTCCGGAAGCTGCTCGGCGTATCCTTCCGGTGGTTCGATGGTTTCGTAGTTGTAGCGGAGCACCGGCTTGCCGCCATCGGTGAGGACGACTGCGCCGGAGCCCTCTTCCACCGAGGCCACCATCCGTTGCGCCATGGCCGCAGTGGGCAGCATGGTGACGCCCAGTGCCGCCACGCACCGCACAAAGATAAGCCCCCATCGGCCGCTGCCGCCGTTTGCCTGGGAACGGCCGTTTGTGTAACGGGTGATGATCATGTTGGGCATGAGTGCTTACTCCATTGGATTCCAAGAAAACCTGATTGGCCGCATCCGCCGGGTTGGTCCCGCCGCAATCAGCGTCCGGTTTCGTGGCGTTCCGTTGGATGTCAATGTTCATGGGAACCGGGGGCTAGCGCCCCGCGGCTGATTGGCTTACCTCAACGCACCCCCGGGGCCGAACGACAACCCCTCGGACGACCGCGGGG
>SKJM01000631.1 GCA_007122045.1 Planctomycetales bacterium
ATTGGAACGGCTGGCTCTTGGCCGAGTAGTAGCTGTGCATCGAGTGCCCGGCCTCGTGGGCGAGGGTGAACACGTGTTCGAGCACGTCGGGCTGGTAGTTCATGAGGATGTACGGGTCGCCGTCGAAGGAGCCTGCGCTGAAGGCCCCGCTCTGCTTGCCGCGGTTCTCGTAGCGGTCGCACCAGCGGCCCAAGAGCCCCTGCTCCAGCACGCCGCCGTATTCGCTGCCAAGCGGCTCGAGCGCTTCGAGGACCACGCGCACCGCCTCGTTCCAGGTGTGCCGAGTCTGCAGGTCGGCCAGGATGGGTACGTAGGTGTCGTAATGGTGGATGTCGCGCAGCCGCATCTTGCGGCGCCGCACGTCGTGGTAGCGGTGCACCGCCGGCAGGTGGCGGTGCACCGATTCGATCAGGTTGTCGTACACGGCCACCGGCACGTGGTCGGGGAACAGCCCGGCCTCCAGCGCGCTGGGGTAGTTGCGCGCCCGGGCGTAGTACACGTCGCGCTGCATCGAGCCGCTCAGGGCCGCGGCCAGCGAGTGCCGGTGCGCCGTGTACTGCGCGTAGTATTGTCTGAAGGCGGCGCGCCGCACGGCCCGTTTGGGCGAATGGAGCAGCTTCGAGAACGTGCTGTGGGTCAGTTCGAGCCGCTCGCCGCGCTCATTCTTGACGGTGCCGAAACGCATGTCGGCGTCGTTCAGTTGCCGGAACACCTGCCCGGCCGCCTGGGCCATTTCGGTCTGCATGGCCAGCAGCCGCTCCTCCTTCTTGCCGAGCGTGTGCGGCTTGTAGCGGAGCAGCCGTTCCAGCAGGGTGCGGTACGGCCGCAGGGCCCTGTGTTCGAGGTACTCGCGCAGTTGGACGGCAGGGATGGCGAGGATTTCGGGCCGGATGAAGCTGGCCGCCTCGGCCGCCCGGCCGGCTATGTTGATGTACCGCCCCTGCATGCGCTGGTAGGCCGAGTTGGTCTGGTCCTCGGCCGCTTTCAGGTAGGCATACACGCCCAGCCGCTCGGCGGCGCGCTCGAAGGCGGTGTCGAACTTCAGGCACGCGGCCAGGGCGTCGGGGCCGTCGCGCAGCGTGCCGCGAAAACGCTCGTAGCCGGCAACCTGTTTCTGCCACTTCCGGAAGGCCCGCTCCCAGGCCTCGTCGTTGGGGAAAAGGCTGGCCAGGTCCCAGGTGTCGGAAGGGTTGATTTGGTCGCGCGAGGGGGGTTGCTTCGTTTGCTTCATGGTGGATTCGATAGGTTGCATCCCGCGCGGCTCGTGGAACCTTCTGTTACCATCGCATCAGGGCGGTGCCCCAGGTGAGCCCGCCGCCAAATCCGCTGAACAGGACCAGGTCGCCGCGCTGGAGGCGCCCTTGCCGGTGGGCCTCGTCGAGCGCGAGCGGGATGCTGGCCGAGGACGTGTTGCCGTAGCGCTGCAAGTTATTGAACACGCGGGCGGGGTCGATTCCCATGTCGTTGACCGCGGAATTGATGATCCGCAGGTTGGCCTGGTGGAAGATGAACAGGTCGACCTGTTCGAGGGTAACCTCGGCGGCTTCGAGCACCTCGTGGCAGGTTTCGCGGAGCATCCGCACCACCCACTTGAAGATGGGCCGCCCTTCCATTCGCAGGAAATGCCGGCCATTGCCCTCCGGGTGGTGGGCGAACGGCTCGCGCGAGCCTCCCATGGGCCGGTACAGCAACGCGGCGCCGGAACCGTCGGAACCGACGGCGTAGGAAAGCAATCCCTGGTCGTCGTTGCCCGAAGCCAGCAGGACGGCGCCGGCCCCGTCGCCGAACAGGGGGTAGGTCCGCTCGTCGGCCGGATCGACCACGCGGGAGGTGCAATCGGCGCCGAGGACCAGCGCCAGCCGGCTGCATCCGGTGGCGACGTACTGCATGCCGGTAATCATGGAGAAAATGAAACTGGCGCAGGCGGCCTGCAGGTCGATAGCGGGGGCCGCTACCCCCAAACGATCCTGGATCAGGCACGCGGTGGCGGGCATAAGCAGATCGGGGGTAAAGGTGCCCAGCAGGATCAGGTCGATGTGGTCGCGGTCGACCCCGGCGGCCTCGATGCACCGCTCGGCCGCCTCGACGGCCAAGTCGCTGGTGGCCATCCCATTGGGGGCATGACGCCGCTCGACAATGCCGGTGCGCTGGAGGATCCAATCGGCGTCGTAGCCCAACGCGGCCAGGTCCTCGTTGCGTACCCGGTTCTCCGGGACCGCGCTGCCGATGCCGATGGCCTGCACGCCCGTCAGCCGCCCAATTCGGGAGCGCTTCGTTTTCGCAAGGCGTTCGTCGGATCTGGGCAGTTCACTGGGGATCGTCACGGTGGCGGGCTCCCTGAAGGGGGGTGGCGCGGTTGGGGGCGGCGTTGCGGGTGCGGTACAGTGTCAAGATACGGCCCAAACCGCTTCGTTGCAACCCCTGTTAGGGAGTTCGAAGAGGTCCGAGCGTCAGAAGGCCGAGGCCGGAATCGGCTCGCCGGAGGCCGACAGGTTCAGCCGATCCCAGACCGAGGCGTAACTGATCGACCGGCTGGTCTCGATGCTGTCCCTGATCCAGTGGACGCTTCCGTCGGCAAAGCAGGTGAAAACCCCGCCCGGATGGGCGCTGCGGGGGCCGGCTTGGCGGTTCGGGTGCGTTGAGGTGCCTTGAAAGCACGTCATTCGCTCGCGGAGGAGGAATTCCTCGCCGACCGCATCGTACACCTCCCGGCATCCGGCGGTGTCGTCGGAGTTGGGAAGGATGCTGTTCGGGCCGGCGACGTCGCCCCCGTAGCCGTGGGCCCAGCAGGCACTGGGGCCCGCCCCCGACATGGCCCAGGTGCCGCGGACGTCGTGCGCCACCACGCCCGCGCGAAGCTCCAAGAGCAGGATGGTGTTACTGGTGCCGTCGCGGATTTCGCCGACCGTGGAGGAGGCATTGGCGCCCATGACGCCGCGCACGCGGCGGTCGGGCCAGGCCGTCAGCCTCGCCGCACAGCCGACGCCCCCGAAGCCGTAATCGTTGCAGTGGATGGCGTCCGACTGGAAGCCCAGCGCCCCGTTCGCCCCGTAGTTCCCCCGCCCCCAGTTGGGGCCGTGGTTGCTCGTCTGCGAGCTGCCCGGCTGCCCGCTGTAAAGCGTGCGGTTGTTCGGGTCGCTCGGGCACATCATGACCGGAAGCTGCGTGGAGCGGGGGAGTTCGTTGTCGGCGTGGTTGATCGGCAACGACAAATCGAACGCGTCGTACAGTGCCTGCTGCTCCACAAATGGCAGCACCATAATGACCCAATTCTCACGCAGGTTGTTCTGGTTCTGCATCCGCATGCTGTTCGCGGCCATGCCGGGCTTCAAGTCGACCCAATGCGAGGCCGGTGGGAATACCCCGTAGGTGCTCTCGTAATTCAGGGCCGCCAGCCCCAACTGCTTCAGGTTGTTCTGGCATTGCAGTCGCCGGGCCGCCTCGCGGGCGCTTTGCACGGCGGGCAGCAGCAGCGCAATGAGAATGCCGATGATCGCGATGACCACCAGCAGTTCGACCAGCGTAAAACCGTTGCCGCGGGCTTTCATGTCCGTTCTCCTTGTGTTACGGGAGCTTGGGGACCTGCAAATGGAACGTCCGCTCGCTGCCGACCTCGATCCGTAGCGGCGTCGTGGCGGCATCGCTGTACTCGCGTGGGAAATAAGTGTAGACGGGCGCGCCGGTCTCGCCCAGCGCCTCGATCACTACTTTGTGCTCGCCGGCAATCGCGCCGTCGCCCGGCGCATACGTTGTCACCCGGCGGAACGTGCCGTCGGCCACGTTCACTTCGGCGAAGCCGCGCCGCGGGGTGGTTCTCGAGTCGACGCTTTCCACCTGCGGCTCGAAGTAGACGAACAGGGCGGGAGCGGGAATCAGCGACCCGTCGTCGTAGGTCACCTTGCCGCGGATGCGCACGGTCCCGTAAGGTTCCCGCCCGCAACCGGCTGAAATGGCTGCCAGGAGGCCCAGGGCGGCCGCCCAAGTCCATCGCCCGCCCAACAAACCTTTGGGGAAACCATGCATGGGAAACCCTCAGTTCATCGCGTCACCATCGGGGCCCGGCGGGAAGAAAGCCGGGATCAGGAGCCAACCTGCTTATTCTATAGGCGCCGGGGGACAAACACAACCGGGGCGGAATAGACGGAAAGGCGGACGGCTTTGGGGTTCGTTGGTGGAGGCTATTCGCAAGCAGTTCAACGTCTGGGGTATTTGGGCGGACGGCACGACGCAACGCCTCTGCTACGTTGGACAGCATGGCGAAGGATGACCGCCACTTTGGAGTAGAATCAAAACAGCTTGCAGGGGGGTATGCGCCCGGCAGGAGAGCCGATACACTGGGTGTATTGGCGTTTCCACCGTTGCTTACCTGCTGGAGGGAACTCGGCCAAGGGCCGGGCGCCGGACCGAGGGATACTGCCTCGCCGCCGGGCCGGCCTGTTGCCGGAGTCCGATGAACGATGTGCATCATGGCCATACTGTACAAGACGGCTCGCGACACCCCCATTTTGCTGGCGTCGAATCGCGAGGAACGGTTCGCCCGGCCCTCGTTGTCGCCGAGGATCCAGTCGGGTTCGCCGCGGGTGATCTGCGGCATCGACCGCGAGGCGGGCGGAACGTGGTTCGGCATGAACCAGTACGGCACGGTGGCCACGGTCACGAATCGCCGGAAGACCCTCGTTCCGGCGGAGCCGCGGTCGCGCGGGCTGCTATGCCGCGAATTGCTCAACTTCCGTCAGGCGAAGGATGCCGCCCAATATGCCGCCGACCAACTCGCCACCGGTTCATACGCCGGGGCGAACTACGTGTGCCTCGACGCCAATTACGGGGCGGTCGTCTACGGCGGCGACCAAATCGCCATCGTCGAACTCGAACCCGGCCTGCACACCCTCAGCGGGGGCAACCTGAACGACCCGAACGACCCGCGGCAGGAGTTCGTCCGCCGGTCCATGAGCCTACACCGGCTCGATTCATCGGTAATGTTTCTGGCCGTGGCGAGCCGCACGTTTTCGCGCAGCCACGACATTGCCGGCGAGCGGGGCATGGTGCTGACCGGCCGCGAGTACGGCACCGTTTCGTCGTGTCTGCTTTCGCTGCCGCGCCGGCTTCAGCAGGCCATCCTGCAGCATGCCCCCGGCCCCCCTTCAGAAACTCCTTACGAAGACCTCTCGGCCTTGCTGCGGCAAGTGCTCTCCACCGAGCGGAGCCGGCAGCGTGCCAAGGAGGAGCGCGAGAAGGCAGCCAAGGCCGAGCCCGAGGGGAAGTCTGCCGAGCAAGGTGGCTCGGCCGAGGCAAGCAGTGCCGCCAAGGCAGTGAAGGCCGCGTCGGGTAGCAAGAACGCGAAGGACGGCAACGCCAGCGCCACGAGTGAAAAGAGCGGCACGAAGAGCAATTCGCCCAAGAAGAAGCCCAAGCCCCCTGCCTCGGCGCCAAGAGCCGGCAAGCCCCCTGCGGACGCCAAGAAAAAAAACCACAAAGTGCGAAAGAAAAAATGACGCCGGCGGCCGCGGAGCCGGCCGTGTCAAGCGACTTTTCGCACCACGCCCACCACCACGCCCAGCACGCGCGCGTTCTTCACATAAATGGGTTTCATGCGCTTGTTGGCCGGCTCCAGGCGAATCCGGTTGCGTTCCGGGTACCAGCGTTTCAGCGTCGCTTCGTTCTCGTCGGTCACGGCCACGACGATCTGCCCTTTCGAGGCGGTCGGCTGGCGGCGGACGACCACGTAATCGCCGTCGGCAATCTGATCGTCGATCATCGAATCGCCCGACACTTCCAGCGCAAACAAGTCGTGGTCGGCCCCGTCGAACAGCGCGCCGAAGTCGACCCGCTCCCGCTGCTCGACCGCCTCGTGCAGCACGCCGGCCGCAATGCGGCCGGCCAGCGGCAGGCTGCGGTCGTGGGCCGGCTCGGTGGCAAGCTGGATCGCCCGCGACATGTTCGCCTCCCGCCGGATGAACCCCTTCCTTTCCAGGGCCTTCAGGTGGCACATTACCCCGTTGGGCGAGTTGATGCCGAACTGGGCCCCGATTTCGCGAACCGTGGGCCCGTAGCCGCGGGCGCGAATGCGCTGCCGAATGAAGCTATAGACTTCACTCTGCCGGGGGGTAAGACTTTCGAATGGTTCCATGGCACTGCCCTCGCTGATGACGTTCACCGGCACGCACCGCCGCGTGCCCTATATACAATCGTACAATATACGGCTGTACACAGTCAAGGGGGGTGCCCGGCAAGGGTTACCCAGCGCGGACCGCCAGGAGGGCCTCGGGCGTGGCCGGCGCCGGCCCGCCGGCGGCTTCCGCGGCGGGGGCGCCGTGCAGTCGGCCGCCTTCCAGGAAGACCCCCATACGGCGGAACTTCCGGTAGCGCTGTTCCAGCAACTCGGGCACCGGCACGGCCGCCAACTCGCGCAGCGCGTTGCGCAAGAACTGCTTCAACAAACTGGCCATCCGATGGTGGTTGCGGTGCGCGCCGCCGAGCGGCTCGCGAACGATCTCGTCGATCACCCCGAAGCGCCTCAGATCGGCGGCCGTCATTTTCAGCGCCTCGGCCGCCTGCTCTTTGAAGGTATGGCTCTTCCACAAGATGCCGGCGCAGCCTTCGGGGCTGATGACCGAATAGTAGCCGTGTTCGAGCATCGCCACGCGGTCGCCCACCCCAATGCCCAGGGCGCCGCCGGAGCCCCCTTCGCCAATGACCACGCAGACGATCGGCGTGGGAAGGCGCGACATGGCGAACATCGACTCGGCAATCACCTGGGCCTGCCCGCGCTCCTCGGCCCCGATGCCGGGATACGCGCCGGGCGTGTCGATCAGGCAGACGACCGGCATGTGGAACTTGGCGGCCATGCGCATCTTGGCCATGGCCTTACGGTAGCCTTCGGGGTGGGCGCAGCCGAAATAGCAGGCGTTGCGCTCCTTGAGGGTCTTGCCTTTCTGGTGGCCCACCACCATCACCCGGTGGGTGTCGAGCCGGGCCCAACCGGTTCGGAGGGCCCGGTCGTCGCCGAAAAACTTGTCGCCGTGCAGCTCGGTGAAATCCTCGAAGACCAATTCGAGGTAGTCGGTGGTCATGGGGCGGTCGGGATGCCGGGCCACCTCGACGGTTTCCCAAGGCTTCAGCCGGCTGAAAATGCGCTTCTTCAACTCGGTCAGTTCGCGCCGCAGGCGGAACACTTCGTTGCGAATCTCGGGGGTCTGCGGAGTCTTATGGTCGAGCTTTTCGAGCCGGGCCTCCAGCTCGTAAATCGGTCGCTCGAACGCGAGGCGATGTTCGTTGGCGGACATGATGGAAACGGGGCGTCTCTCGGGGTTAGGAACTCGTGGCTTCGGGGGCCGGGGGCCGCGGGGCCACGCGCCACATCCGAATCCGGCGGAAATCGGTCAGGAAATCGGTCATCGACGGCGGGCGGTCTTCCGGTCGCTTGGCCATCGAACGGCGGATCAATTGGGCGAACTCGGCCGTCAGGTTCTTGTCGGCCGCCTCCAGCGACGGCGGCGCGACCTTCAGGTGCTTGTTCAGCAACTCGTTCGACGTGGTGGCGGTGAACGGCGGCTTGCTCGCAAGCAACTCGAAGATCGTACATGCGAAACTGTAAATATCCGCCCGCGGGTCGGCCACCGCACAGCGAATTTGTTCGGGCGCCATGTAGCTGCGCGTGCCCTGGAGCTTCGGCGCCCGGGCCAGCAGCCGGCCCAGCCCGCGCCGCGCCCGGTGCGCCAAGGCAAAGTCGATCAACTTGACGTGTCCCGTGTCGTCGACGAGGAAATTGTCCGGCTTCACGTCGCGGTGCACATAGCCGGCCTTGTGCAGGACCTCCAGTCCCACCGCCGCCTGCTCGACGATGCGTTCCAGCAGGTGGGCCATCGGCTCGACACCCTGACGGATGCGGTTCTTCATGTTCGGGGCGGCAAACCATTCCATCACCAGGTACGGCCGGCCGCGGTCGACGTCGTAATTCTCAATTTGGATGACGTTCGGGTGGACCAGGTCTCGCCCGATGGTATACTCCCAGCGGAGGTAGCCAATCTGTTCGCGGTCGCGGCGGGAGTCCTCCAGCAGGGTCTTCACGCAAACGCGACGCTGCTTCCGGTCGTCGTACGCCTGCCATATCTGGCTCGCACGCCCGGAGTGGACAACGTTCAACAACCGAAAGGGACCGAGATAACCTGGAGTTGCCGTGCTCACCGATGACACTTTCTGCGGTACGGCCGGAGGAAGCCCAGCCCGCCGGCCGGGCTTTTCATGAGCTTCCTATTCTAGCCGGTCCTTCTTCCCGCTGCAACTCCCCGTTTCTCCTTCCCTCTTTTTGTCAATCGGCAAGATTCGCGGCCTCTCTGTAGCAATGGTATGGACTTTTCGGCCAAGTGAACCGCCTCTGCCCCCTCGCCGGCGGGGATCGCGGCCCGGCACCCGCCAAGATGCTGCGGACCTGAGCCTCGCCCGGCCGCCTAATGAGACCGGGAGACGCTGGCCGCTACGCGGGGGAATGGACCCCCTCGGTGGAGCGGTATTTGCTCCCAGGCAACGTGCGGAAAAGGTACTTGATTCAACTCGTGGCCGACCGTGGTACAGTTCACGGTGCCGTCGGCCAGAGCCGCGCGGCCTTGTTCAACTCCGACACCCAGTGTTGCCTTTGCCCGTCCTCGCCTACACGCCGTACACGTTCAACACCTCGTCGCCGTAATGGTTGATCACCTTCACCGCGATCTTGCCGCTTTCGGGCTTGCGGAAGGGGCGGCTGCGGCTGGAGTAGAGGTCGGACCAGGCCGCTTCGTCGATCTCGGCCCGCAGGGCGCGATGGAGCTTCTCGTAGGGCTCGTCGGCGCCGGTGAAATAGGCGTGGCGGACGAAGAAGCTCTCGCCGTTGTAATTGGTGTCGACAGGAATAGCGGCATGGTGCCGCTCGACGTAAGTTCGAGGAAAGTTTTCAATGTCCGTTTCTCGCGGTTTGTTAGCGCCATAGCGCTAAATTGAGCCAAATTAGCCTACAAGCGCTAATGTCCCGGACCCCATCCCTCCCCAGGAACGTGAGAATTGGCGTTCGGCTCGCGATATGGCAGGGCAGCATGCCCCCTGGAGGTGGCTATGCACGGTGGAATCGGCGATCTCCGGACTCCACAGATCGGCTATTTCGCCAAGCTTCAGGGACCGCACTGCGCCACTGACGGCGAGGGCTCGCTTTTGCGTCCAATGCCGCGTGATGATCGAATCGATCAGGTCAAAGACGGTGTCCCACGGCGCGCTCTGCGAGGGATCGCCTAACCCGAACCACATACGACGCCCCTCGGGCGCTTCGCTTGCCAGTCGGCCGGAAAGGCGAAAGGCCTCGCCATCGCCCTCCGAGACACGCTCTTGCGGAACGAAATCGACGGTGCCGACCGCAACGGCCACCCGCGTGTCGCACGCCCCGGCGATCAGGAACGCGCGATAGTACAGTGCCGCCGCCAGGGCCTTGCTGGGGTCGGCCAGTAGCAGTTGCCAGGCATCGCCGCCATAGATGTCCAAGTCGAGCGGCATGACCGGTCCAAGCCAGCCCCGCATAACCGATGCTTCTTCTCGCATCAGTCGGTACAGCCTCTCGCGCGACGCCGGACCGTGCTTGGACGATGCGACAATGTCGCCGGTGATTACTGCGTATACTTTCCCGGGTTCAACCTTCATATCGTCACCATCCATTCGTGTTGAGCCGACATTGTGCTGGGGAACTTCGACCGGGTGCTGGCCCCCGTCTCGCGCAGGTGGTCGATGCGGAACGCGTACTCCTCCGCTTCCACGCTCACGCCCATCCAAATGTGCGGCACCCACGGAAGCCGCGGGCTGAGTGCCAGCAACCGGTCGGAACGCTTGGTCAGCACCTGAAACCGGTGCCAGTGCGCCCGCCGCATCACGTCGAACACGCGCAGGATGAAGTCCTCGGGCAGCGCCTCGTGGAACAGGTCGCTCATCGAGTTGACGAAGATCGTGCGCGGTTTCTTCCATCGCAGCGGCAGTTCCAGCGCATGCTCATGGGCGGTGACCCGGAACCCGCGCGCGTAGTTCGGCTGCCCCATCGCCTGGAGCCGCTTCGCCATCCGTTCCGCATAACAGTGCCTGCACCCCGGGCTGACCTTGGTGCAGCCGGTGCCCGGGTTCCAGGCGGACTGGGTCCATTCGATGGTTGAGTTGGTGGCCATTACACGGCGTTCCACGGGTCGGTGATTTCCACGAACGCCCAGCGGCCCCACTGGCCGGCGCCCAGAGCTTCTCGGCCGTGTCGGTCTTGGCCTGCTTGCCGGTCCGATCGCGGCCGGTCACCTCGACGATAAGCTGTAGCGGATCGGCGGGGCCGCGGCCGTCGTCGAGGTGGACGATGAAGTCGGGCACGTAGTGCTTCTGCTCGCCGCCGACTGAAGAGGAAGTGCCTCGCAGGCTCCTCGAAGGGGGAGTTGATAATCGGGTTGGCGATGAGGGTACTGACGGACATCAGGAAACCCAGCGAGGGAAGATCACGGAACGGCCACAGGATACCGCACCCTTCCGCCGGACGCAAGCGGGGGTGCAAGAAGTGGTGCAACCGTTCACCGGCCGGCCCGCAACGGGTCCATTGTTTGGGCAAGTTATTCGCTCCTGAACGCACGCTGACGGCATTGGGCGGCACCTTCCCGTCCGGAATCGGGTCGAGTACCATTCAAATAGTGGCGATACGCCTGCGTGGTTGTGAGCAGGGCAGCCTCGATGCGCCATGGAAGAATGGGCAAGATGCGGTTGCCGTCGGCAGTCATCTGCGTTCTGCTTCTGGCGGGCCTCACCGACCGTGGCGATGCGGCAGAGGCGGAAATCGGATTGTCGTCCCCAGTGAATGGTTATCCGGACACGTTGGGAGC
>SKJM01000555.1 GCA_007122045.1 Planctomycetales bacterium
ACGATGAACCACGCCCTCAGAAGAACGTCCCGTACAGCCAGCCGGTCAGCGTGCTCATGCAAACGACCAGGGCAATGAATACCAGGGTCTTCTGCGTGCCCAGCACGGAGCGAATGACGAGCATGTTGGGCAGCGACAGGGCCGGGCCGGCCAGCAGCAGGGCGAGCGCGGGCCCCTGGCCCATGCCGTTGTCGATGAGGCCTTGCAGGATGGGCACTTCGGTGAGGGTGGCGAAGTACATGAAGGCCCCGGCGACCGAGGCGAACAGGTTCGCCCCGAACGAGTTGCCGCCCACCAGCGACGCGACCCAGGCGCTGGGGATCATGCCCTCCTCGCCCGGCCGGCCGAGCAGGAACCCGGCCACGATCACGCCCATGAACAACAGCGGCGTAATCTGCTTGGCGAAACCCCACGACTGGTCGAACCACTCGCTCACCGCCTGTACGGCCCCGCGGGTTTCGCGGCAAGTCGGTCTGGAGTGCAGGAACGGGCTTGCGGGTGCGCGCTGTTGGAGTTCACGCTTTAGCGTGCGAACCGAGGATGTGTGGCCCGCAGCACGCTAAAACGTGAACTCCACCGGACCCATTCGCGATTTCAGCCGCAAGTCCGTTCCTGCAGCCCCGGAACCCTCTTGCAAGTATATTGCTATTTGGCTAAACTAGCAAGGGCAGTTCGCCGAAAGTTACGGTGAGGCAGCCGACGCGGCCCATGCCGATAGCCTGAACGGATCGGGAACGCGGTACCTCCATCCCCCAATCGAGCTGCCTGCGCTATTTGGACATCTTCGTGGAGAGCCCCATGCCGACAATTTGCCGTGTCTTCCAAATGTTTCTGGCGACGCGAATGCAGCTTTCGTTGTGCCTGTCGGCCGGCGTCTTGCTGGTCGGCTCGGCGGCCGTGGCGGACGACGCTCTGCCCGATGCGGCGGGCGATTCCCCGGCCATCGAACACCCACCCGCCATCGGATGCCCGCTCGCGCCGGCGAAAATGAAGCTCATGGAAAACGAAGTCCGCGAGTCGCTCGAGAAACGCGACATGACGGCGGCGATGGAGCGATTCGCGCAATACGCGGCGGCCGTCCTCGATCGCTCGGCGGGAAGGACCCGGTCCGAACTGTCGGGCAACTGCCGCCTGTCGTGGTTCGACGGCCTGCTGCGCGACCCGTTGCGGGCACCGGCGGCGGCCGAGCGGTTCTCCCGCGAGTTGCACACCGAGGTTGTGACGGCCGAGCCGGGGTGGCTCGACCGACTGCTGGTCATGGCGGGCGAGAAGCTCGACCTGGACCTGGCTGAGTCCGCCGAAGTGCCGGTGCCGCAATCGCCGGAGGAGGCGGTTGAGCTTCTCAAGCAGGCGGTCGAGGCGGCCAATTCGGAGGATGTCCCTGCCAGCAACTGATGCCATGTCCCGAATGCAGGAATTGCTGCCCCCGCCGACACCGACCTTGCTCTTGGGCCGCCCTTTGGCCAAACTAACAAATGCAGTGCCGACGTCCGGATAGGGTAGGCTGGATTGTCGGGATGGCCTTCCGTTGAGGCTTCGCGTAGTGTAACCAGAGGCCGTTTCGCCCCGGAGACGTGCCGGAGCGCGGTATCCGATAGACACCTGTTTTGCAAAAGGGATTTCGTCATGGAATCTTCCGTAACACGTCGAACGTTTGTTTAAGCGATGGGTGTCGACACGGCGGCCGGCCTAGCTCCCCTAGCGGCCGGAGCAGAGGACGCACCACCGAAGACCATCAAGATTATCGCGGTTGCTTGCAGCCCACGGGCCGGGATGACACGTTCAGGCCCTGGGCCTTTTTCGAGAGATTGGGGCAGCGCCCTTCGCGACGCGCCACCTCCACTTGCTCGAACAAGAACGCAGGATCCCCGGGTTTTACGCCCAGAATGAAGTGCATACGGTTGTCGATCAGGTCCCGAACATGAGGGCCATTGCTGGCCAGTCACGAGACCGGCCGGGGCGAGCCCGGCGGGGAAAAAGGGAGTGGGCGCCGGGGAAGTACAAGAGTATCCAGCCCCGTTTGACGGACAAGATTGTCCGTCCTACACTGGAATCTTTCAATGGGATGCTCCTTTCTCCTGTTCGCCGGAGGACGTGCTATGGCTTCGCACGACGCCCGGGTTTGCCGTCAGTCGCCGCCGGAGGCGAAGATCGCCCTGTTCCGCTCGCTTTTCCGCGGGCGCGACGACGTGTACGCTCGCCGCTTCGAAAGCCGCCGGACCGGAAAGGCCGGTTATCAACCGGCATGCGCCAATCAATGGGCGGCAGGGCTCTGCGCGAAACCGAAGGTGAAGTGCGCCGAATGCCCGCATCGGCGGTTCCTGCCCGTCACCAGCGACGTGGTGCGGGCGCACCTGCTGGGGCGGGATGAGTTCGGCGGCGATTTCGTCATGGGCGTGTACCCGATGCTCCAGGACGAAACCTGCTTCTTCCTGGCCGTCGACTTCGACAAGGCCCACTGGCAGGACGATGCCGGGGCCGTGCTGGAAACGTGCCGGCGCATGGAGGTGCCGGCGGCGCTGGAGCGTTCGCGGTCGGGCAAGGGCGGCCACGTGTGGCTGTTCTTCGAGGAGGCCGTGCCCGCCGCGCTGGCGCGCCGGCTCGGGGCGCACCTGCTGACCGAAACGATGGAGCGCCGGCCGGAACTGGGCTTCGATTCCTACGACCGCTTCTTCCCCAGCCAGGACACACTGCCGCAGGGCGGTTTCGGCAGCCTGATCGCCCTGCCGCTGCAACGCAAGCCGCGGGAACGGGGCAACAGCGTGTTCCTCGACGAACAGTTCCTTCCGCATCCCGACCCATGGGCCTTCCTGGCCGGCATGGTGAAGCTGGCCCGATCGGACGTGGAGGCCCGGGTCGCGGAGGCCGA
>SKJM01000686.1 GCA_007122045.1 Planctomycetales bacterium
CGCTGGCCGCCTTCGCCATGATGAGCTTCTTTCTCGGCGTATGGGGGTTGGGTTCCGTCCTGCACGGATTCCTGAACCAGAAACTCCCCCAGGTCATCACGATCGAATACCTGGCTGGGGAGGAAGCCCCCTTAGCACGATCGGGTAATACGCCTTGAACCGCTCTACCGGCGGATGAGCTCGTGAACCGTCATGCCTGAGGGGATCATCGGCAGCACGTGCTCCTGGTAGGGCACCTGGACGTCGAGCAGGTACGGGCCGGGGGCGTCGATCATCTCGCGCAGCCCGTCGAGCAACTCGGCCTTTTCGCGGACCGACCGGGCCCGCCACTGGAAGCCGCGGGCGATGGCCACGAAGTCGGGGTAGCGGACCTCGGGGGTGATGCCGTCGCCCCGGCCCAGCGCCTCGGGATCGTCGATCGATCCGAGGTACGTGTGCGCCCGGTTGGCCTGGTGGAACCGGTCCTCCCACTGCACCACCATGCCCAGGTGCATGTTGTTCAGCAGCAGCACCTTCACCGGCAGTTTTTCGCAGTAGGCGGTGGCCATTTCCTGGATGTTCATCTGGAGGCTGCCGTCGCCGTCGATGTCGATGACCAGCGCGTCGGGGTGGGCGGCCTTGGCGCCGAGGGCGGCGGGCAGGCCGAAGCCCATGGTGCCCAGCCCCGCGCTGGAAAGCCACCGCCGCGGCCGGCGCAGCTTATAGAACTGCGCCGCCCACATCTGGTGCTGCCCCACGCCGGTGGCGATGATCGTGTCGCGGTCGCGGGTCAGCCGCCAGAGTTCGTCGATGGCGTATTGGGAGAGGATGCCGCCGAAGTCGGGCTTGAAGTGGAACGGGTCGGCCTGTTTCCAGGCGGCGATCTGCTGGTGCCAATCGGCCAGGTCTTCCGGCGGCTCGACCATCCGGTTCAACTGCTCCAGCACGTCTTTCACGTTGGCATTGATGGCCAGTTCGGCGCCCTTGATCTTGTTGATTTCCGAGGGGTCGATTTCGACGTGGACGATGGCGGCCCGCTTGGCGAACTCGGCAACCTTTCCGGTGACGCGGTCGTCGAACCGCACGCCCAGGGCGATGAGCAGGTCGGCCTCGTTGACCGCCTGGTTGGCGTACACGCTGCCGTGCATGCCCAGCAAGTCGAGCGACAGGGGGTCCTCGGAGGGAAACGCGCCGAGGCCCATGAGGGTCATGGCCACGGGAATGCCGGTCTTGCGGACCAGCTCGTGAAGCTCCTCGGCGGCACCGGCCGAAATGATGCCCCCGCCCGCGTAAATGACCGGCCGGCGCGCGCGGCGGATCAGCGCGCACAACGCGTCGATCTCCTCGGCCGAGGCGGCGCGGTCTTCGACCCGGTAGCCCGGCAGTTGCATCGGCGCGTGGTAGTCGGGAACCGTTTGGGCAAGCTGCACGTTCTTCGGCAGGTCGATCAGCACCGGCCCCGGCCGACCCGTGGTCGCCACGTGGATAGCCTCGCGGAAGACGCGGGCGACATCGGCCACGTCGGTGACGAGGTAATGGTGCTTGGTGACGCTTCGGGCGACCTCGACGATGGGCGTTTCCTGGAAGGCGTCGGTGCCGATCACCGGCGTACCCACCTGGCCGGTGACGGCCAGCATAGGGACGCTGTCGAGCTTGGCGTCGGCGATGGGGGTAATGAGGTTGGTGGCCCCCGGCCCGCTGGTGGCCATGCACACCCCGAGCCTGCCGGTGCTTCGGGCGTACCCCTGGGCGGCGAACCCGCCGCCCTGTTCGTGCCGGGGCAGGATGACGCGTACGCGGTCGCGGAACCGGGTGAGCGATTGATGCAAGGGGATACTGGCCCCGCCGGGGTATGCGAACACCGTATCGACGCCGTGGTTGACGAGCGTCTGGATGGCGATATCGGCCCCACTGATGGGTTCAGGGGGCGCTGCTTTTGGCGGGGTTTCGGCGGCAATTGTGGCCATTTCGGCAAACTCCTCACGCGATACGGGGCCACGGCGAGCGGCCCATCGTCGAATTCGAACATTACAACATACGCTTTTGCAACGGCAAAAGCAACCGGCACCCAGGGTCGCGCCCGCACAACCGTGTATTCCCATGAAATGGGCGCGACCATCGGTCGCGGCTTTATGGCTTGAAAGTCGGCGGCGACGCCGCTAAGATACCTCCATGACCGACGCCTGCTGGAACAGTCCCTTCATGCGAGCCGTGCGCCGCGAGCCGGCCGAGCACACCCCCGTTTGGCTGATGCGCCAAGCCGGGCGGTACATGGCCGAATACCGGGCCGTGCGGGAGCGAGTGCCGTTCATCGAACTGTGCAAAACGCCCGACCTGTGCGCTGAAGTGATGCTCACCGCCGTCGAGCGCCTGGGGGTCGATGCGGCCATCCTGTTTTCCGATCTGCTGCTGATCCTCGAGCCGATGGGCCTGGGGCTGGAGTTCACCCCCGGCGACGGGCCGGTGCTGCACAACCCCGTCCGCCAGCCGGACGAGGTCGACCGCCTCCGGGAACTCGACGACTGCGCCCCGCTGCATTACGTGTTCGAGGCGGTGCGGCAGACCCGGGCCCAACTGCCCGAGCACCTCCCGCTGATTGGCTTTGCCGGGGCCCCGTTCACCCTGGCCGCGTACGCCATCGAAGGCGGCGGCAGCCGGAATTACCTGCACGTGAAGCGGTTGATGCTGACCGACCCGGGCGCGTGGAACGCCCTGATGGCCCGCCTGGCCCGGTCGTTGGCGCGGTACCTGGTCGGGCAGATCGAGGCCGGGGCCCAGGTGGTACAGCTTTTCGACAGTTGGGTCGGCTGCCTCGGTGTGGACGATTATCGCCGGTTCGTTCTCCCGCACACCCGCGATGTAATCGAAGCGGTCGAACCCCACGCCCCG
>SKJM01000629.1 GCA_007122045.1 Planctomycetales bacterium
CACCATTTCGCCGCCCAGCTTGGCGAACCGGCTTTCGCGCCCGGTGATCGTGATGAACCCCTCCGGGTCGATCGAGGCGACGTCGCCGGTCACGTACCAGCCGTCGCGCAGCACCTCGGCGGTCTTTTCCGGCTCGTCGAGGTAGCCTTTCATCACGTTCGGCCCGCTGATCAACAGCATGCCCGACTTCCCCTCGCCGAGGTCTTCGCCGGTTTCCAGGTCGACCACCTTGGCGCGGATGCCCGGCAGGGGGCGCCCGACCGTGCCTTCCCTGATACCGGCGTCGCCGGGGGTCACCGCGCGGCTGGGCGGCACGTTCGTACTGACCACCGGCGAGAGTTCGGTCGTGCCGTAGCCTTCGACGGGCCGCACGCCGAACTTCCGCTCGAAGTCGTCGGCCACCTCCTTGGGCAGCTTTTCGGAGCCGGCCACCACCACGTCGAGCGTGGCGAACTCCTCGGGCGTGCACCGCCGGGTGTAGGAGCGCAGGAACGTGGGCGAGCCCACCAGGATGGTTCCCCCGTGCTCCCGGCACAGTTTGCCTACCTGCCGCGCCTCCAGCGGCGTGAAGTGGTACACGCCCTTCGGCTCCAGCGTCAGCACGCTCCACAGCGTGGCCGTATAGCCGAACGAGTGGAAGAACGGCAGAATGCCCAACAGCACGTCGTCGCGGCGGAGGCGCAGGACGCGCTGGATCGAGTCGAGGTTCGAGCCGATGTTTCCGTAGGTGAGCATCACGCCCTTGGGCAGCCCCGTCGAGCCGGACGTGAAAATGACCGTCAACAGGTCGTCCGGGTCGATGCGTGTGAGCCCCAGGCGGCGTTCGAGCAGGCCGATCGGCTCCAGGTGGGCGATGGCCGCCGAGGCCAGCTTGTCGACCAGCGTCACTTTTTCGCGAAAGTCTTCGAGGAACACCAGCTCGGCGTCGATCTGCAAGTCGAGCCGCTCCATCACCCGCCGGCTGGTCAGCACGTGGCGGATGCCGCACCGGGCGATGCAGGCGTTGAGCACGTCGGAACGGAGCGTGTAATTGAGGTTCACCGCCACGCGCCGGTCGACGGCCAGCGCGGCGTTGACCACCACCGCGCCGGCCGAGGGCGGCAGCAGCAGGCCCACGTAGCGTTCGTCGTCGCCCAGGACGCCGCGGCGCAGCAGACGGCGGAGGATGAGCGTTCGCATGAGCAGGCTGCCGCCGGTGAGGCGCATGCCGGTCGAATCGGCCACCTTTTCGCGGAAGCGGGCGCGGCGGCAGGTGCGCAGGAAGCGGCGGGCCAGGTTCATCTCGCGGCGTCGTTCTTCATCCATCAGGTCGGCTCCCAGTTGTTGGACGGCTCGGCGGACTTGATTCGGGCCGTTCGGGTGGTGGATCGGTTCGCCGAACCGAATGGTCACCCGGCGGCGCCAGCGCCGAGGCAGTTTCCAGAAGAATTGTCCCCCTTCAAAGCTGAATATACTACCCCAAAGCCCGCTGAGGTACACCGGCACCACGGGGCAATCGGTGCCCTTGAGCACGGCGCGGAATCCCGGCTCGAAGCGGCGGAGGTCGCCGGTGCGGCTGATGCCGCCTTCGGGAAAGATGGCCACCAGGTCGCCGCGGCGGAGGGTTTCCCGCGCGGTGCGCAGGGCCCCGACCACCGACGACTTCTTGCCCGGCCACACCGGAATAACACCGCCCAGCCTCCCAAACCAGCCCAATAGTGGGCCGTCAAAATATCGGGCATACACCAGGAAGTGCGGGTGGCGCGGCGACGCCAGCCCGACCAGCAGGCCGTCGGCATAGCTGATATGGTTCGGCACCAGCAGCGTGCCGCCGTGGACGGGCACGTTGTGCAGCCCCTCCAGCCGGACGCGGTACACCGCCCGTACGATCGTGCACAGCAGGAAACGCAGGGTCTCGCGCGGGATGATCAGCACCATGGCCGCCACGGCGGGCGCCAAGGCCAGGCCGCTGAGCAGGAAGATGGTGCGGCCGCTGAACACGGCGCCCAGGGCGGGAAACAGCCCCGACGCCACCAGCGTTCCGGTAAAGGTGATCAGATTGCTGGCGGCCAGGATCGCCCCCCGCGAGGCGACCGGGCTGCGGTATTGCAGGAACGATTGCAGGGGTACGTCGTACACGCCCGCGCACAGCCCCAGGCCGAACAGGTAAACCGCAGTGGTCGCGTACGCGGTGGAAAGAAAGGCGGCGCCGCCGGCGGCCGCCTGGCCGTTGGGCACAAAGGCCAGCAGGACGCAGCCGGCGACGATGCCCGCCGCGCCGAACGGCACCAGGCCCAACTCGATGCGCCCGCCGGAAAGCCAGCCGGCGGCGACGTTTCCCACGGCCACCCCGCACGCGAGGACGGCCAGCAACGGGCCGATGTCCCTCGGGTCCAACCCGAGCCCCTCGCTGCCAAACTTGGCGACGTTCAACTGGAACAGCCCGCCCAGGGCCCAGAACAGCGCGCTGCCCAACGCGGCCAACAGCAACGGCCGGTCGCGGAACAGGGTCCCCAAGTCGCGCCCCGCCTGCGCGGCCACATTGACGGGAAACACCCGGGCCGGGTTGGCCACCGGAAGCGGCGGGATGAACAGGCTGGTCAGCAACCCTGCCCCGGCCACCCCGACCAGCAGGGTCATCGAAAGCCACCATTGGCCTTGCCCCAGCGGCTCGGTCGCATGGTGCAGGTAGCCGGCCGCGACCGCGCCGCTGACGATGGCCACAATCGTGGTCATCGCCATCAGCCCGTTGGCCGCCGAGATTCGGCTGGGGCGGACGATTTCGGGAATCGCCCCGTACCTGGCCGGGCTGAACAGGGCGCTCTGCGAGCCCATGAGGAACAGGACGGTGTACATCGCCCACACGCTGCCGGTCAGGATCAC
>SKJM01000834.1 GCA_007122045.1 Planctomycetales bacterium
CTGGTGCGCGACCTGATGTCGACGGCACTGTGCACCGTCCCGCCCGACACCGGACTGATGGAGGTGGCCGAACTGTTCGTGTGCAACCGCTTCCGCCGGGTGCCGGTCGTCGACGCCGGCGGGAAGCTGGTCGGGCAGATCAGCCGGCGCGACGTGCTCGAAGCGATCCAACACATGCGCGCCAGCCACGGGCCGCCGGCATAAGCGCCCCGGGCTAACTGCTCGCGCTCCGGTAGCTCACCAGCGCGCGGCGGAATATCCAGCGGGAAACAACCAGCCCCGCCAGGGTGGCCGCGATGGTAAACGCCGGCAGCGTCCAGTCGGCCGCCGTCCGTATGTCGAGCGGGCGCACCAGCATGCGGGCGGGGATGTTCACCGCCACCAGCACCGGAACGAGGAACGTGAAGGTCCACCGCAGGGGATCGCCCCAGGGGCCCCGGTAGATCTCCATCGGGTAGCGCGAAAAGTTCGTAATGTAGAACCAGAAGTCCAACAGCGACTGATTCCGGCCGAACCAGATGGCCGTCGACGACATGGCGATCATCAGGCTGTAGTAGATCGCGCAGCCGCACACGAGGTAAAAGACGTACAGCACCACCGTCACCGGCCCCGGCACGTAGCCCAAGTGCCCGAACGAGTAAAGTATCAGCAGCACGCCGAACCCCAGCGGGCCCAGCGCCGACCATTCGATCCGCCCCAGCGAAACGAGGAACTGCGTGTCGATGGGCTTCAACAGAATGAAGTCGAGCGTGCCGTTGCGGATGTGCTCGCTCAGCTCGACGGCGTTGGCGAGGAACAGCCCCCGCGTGATGCTGTTGATGATGAGCGTGGTGCCCAGGAAGAGGAAGAACTCGTACTTACCCCAACCCGTGCCCGCGCCGATCATGGGCGTGTACTCGAAAATGAGCACGTAGAACCCGAGGTTCATCAGCACCCACACCATCGACGAGACGGTGTCGATGAGGAAGTTCGCGCGGAAGGTCATGTCGCGCACCAGGCTGTTCCGCAGGAAGGTGTAGGCAACGCGCGGGTAGGAGGGCCTCAGCGGCGCGGGGCGTGCGGAAGGCGACAGTCCCATTTTCGCAGCGTCCCCGGGCGGCTGATTGGGCCGCGGGTCGCCGTGCTGCGAAAATTGGGACCGTCCCCGGTGGTCCATGGTCAGCCTCCGAACCCGCTGTACCGCCGCACGCCGAAGTGGAACGCCACGCGGGCGGCGACGGCGAAGAATACGACCCACGCGAACTGCGTCCACAGGCCGGCCACCAACTCCGGCCCGCTCACCCGGCCCAGGAACACGGCCGCGGGAAAGTACGCCAGGTATTGCAGCGGGAGCAGCCGCACCAGGTCGCCCCAGACGCCGGGCAGCAGGTCGATGGGGAACATGTGTCCCGAGAAAAAGAAGTTCAGCAGCATGTAGACAAACATGAGCGACGTGACTTCGAGGAACCAGAACCCGATCATCCCCAGGGTCGCCTCCAGGAAGAACCCCAGCAGGAACGCGAGGAACAGCGACAGCACGAAGCCGGCCAACACGTGCGGCTCCGGCCAGCCCTCGAAAAAGCCGCGAAACAGGAAGAACACCAGCGCGAACGGCCCGAGCGCCACCATGTAGTACACCAGCTTGTGGGCGATGCGCCGCACGAGCAGGAAGCTGAGCATGTCGATCGGCTGGATGAGGAACTTCTTGACCGTGCCGTCGCGGATGTCGCGCGCGATGCCCGACGCCAGCCCCGGCATGCTGGAAAACGCCCGGCTGATGGTCGTCAGCAGGTAGTAGGCGATCATGCCGTGGAACGAGTATCCGGCGATGGTGTCGCTGCCCCGCTCGGCCTCGATGGCGGAGAAGATGGCCTGCCAGAGGAATATCTGGGTAATGATGGGCAGGAACCGCATGAGCGTGCTCATGGCGAACTCGCCCCGGTACACCAGCCGCTCCTGGAGGCTGATGGAAAGGATGGTCCAATAGGTGGCGGTCCGCGTCAGCATGGCGGCAGGTCAACTCCGGCTGAACACCTCGGCAATGACCGCATCGAGCGGCGGGTCCTCCACGCTCACGTCCAGCACGGCGCAGTGGGCGAAGACGTGGGTGAGCACGCGGGTCACCTCGGCGCGCGGCACGCGCAGGCGCACCTTCGGCGGCCGGCTTTCGAGCACCTCACCAAGCCGCTCCAGGCCGGCGGGCGCCTGGCCGTCGGCCAACTGCAGCGAGATGATCTTCTGCCCGGAGAAGTGGCTGGTGATGCCCTCCAGCGGCCCGTCGTAAATGATCCGCCCCGCCGCGATGATGACCGTCCGGCGGCACAAGGCGGCCACATCGCGCATGTAATGGCTGGTCAGCAGGATGGTGACCCGCCGCAGCCGCTGGTACTCGCGCAGGAACTGCTGGATGGTGTGCTGGGCTACCACGTCGAGGCCGATGGTGGGCTCGTCGAGGAACAGCACCTCGGGCGAGTGGAGCAGGGCGGCGATCAGTTCCATGCGCATCCGCTCGCCGAGCGACAGTTCGCGGACCGGCTGGCCCAGCAGGTGCTCCACGCCCAGCATCTCGCACAATTCGTGGCAGGTTTGCCGGAAGCGGTCGCGCTCGATGCAGTAGATTTCCTGGTGGAGGCGGAACGACTCGGCGGCGGGCAGGTCCCACCAGAGTTGGTTCTTTTGGCCCATCACCAGGGCGAAGCGGCGGCGGTAGGCGTTCTCGCGCCGCCACGGCACGTGCCCCAGCACGCGCGCAGTACCGTCCGTGGGTGTAATGACGCCGGACAGGAGCTTTAGCGTGGTGGTCTTGCCGGCGCCGTTGGGCCCGAGGAAGGCGACGAACTCGCCCTCCTCGACCCGCAGGTCGATCCCGCGCACCGCCTCCAC
>SKJM01000268.1 GCA_007122045.1 Planctomycetales bacterium
CCGCGTGCACCTGCCGGGCGGCTCGCTCGATATCGAAACGACCTGCCCTTCATGGTTCCGGCTGATGGACGATCCGAAACGGCAGGCGGAGTCGGTGCGCGCGACGCTGGGTGCCGTGCCCAGCGGCCCCGACGGGGTTGCCCGCGAAGTATCGAGCGTGGGCCTGGTGGCCATGGTGTATTACAACCGGGGGGTCGACCTGCTGGCCGAGGCTCGTTACGCGGAAGCGGCGCTGGCCAACGCGAAGTCGGTGGTCCTGGACCCGGGGAACCAAATCGCCCGCGGCAACCTGCTGGCAACGCTTAACAACTGGGGCATTGCCCTGGGGCAGTCGAAGCGATGGGAGGAGGCCGTTGCGGTGCTCGAGGCCGGGTTGGCCGTCGCCCCCGATTACGCGCCCTTCGCGTTGAATTACGCGCACGTGCAGGATCAGCAGGACCAGCGCGGTTTGACAGCCGGAGAATTGTAACCTAGAGTTCTTTTGGCCGGCATTGGCGCCGGCCGCGCGGGGCAAGCTTCTTCCGTACATCTGTCCGTCTTCTTCCGATTGTGCCGCCCGTGGACCGTCGCCGGGCCGCGGCGGCTTGTCTTACGACTCTGTCGCTCCCGAGGGTATGTGCCAATGGAAACAACAACACTTGAACCGCACCAGGCGCTCCTGCCGGAACTTCACGCGCTGCCGAACGACGACGTGCAGACGCAGGTTTGGACGCTGTTGACCAACCTGTACCCGAAACACGAGATGATCGAACGGCGGCGCGATACCCGCTATCCGTTCCCCTACCTGATACACCTGACGCCGGTGGGCCAGGACGGGACAACCCCCGAAGGCGAGACGATCGTGGTAGTGGGCAAGCACCTGTCGGAGGGCGGCCTGAGCTTCTACCATCCCAAACCCCTGCCGCACCGGCGAATGATCGTCTCGCTGCATGCCCTCGGAGGCGAGTGGATGGGATTCCTGATCGACCTGAAGTGGTGCCGGTTCACCAAGCAAGGCTGGTACGAAAGCGGCGGGCGGTTTCTCGATTCGGTCCCTTCGCCCTTGGATCTGTAATCCGGCCACTCGGCGCGGTGGGAACGTTCAGCCATCGGTATGAAGGCCGTTGTTGCCGCCGTGGGAGTGCAGGAACGGGCTTGCGGCTGCCCACGGTTGGAGTTCACGCTTTAGGGACCACTCAAGGATAACTTGCCCATTTGCTGGTCGACGAAAGACGCGCGCTATGGGGGCGCTGAGTACTTGGTGGCGATGGACTGAACAGGAGTCAACAGAGACAACGGAGAGGAACTCTCTGTTACCTGTGTTCGCAGAGGAAACGGAGGCAACGGAGATGTCCTACTCCGTTGCCTCTGTTGTCTCCTGTTCCCACGAGCCGCCGGCGAGTTCAACGGCAAGTCCCTGTGCCCTATGCAGACGCCGCCTATCTTGTTCCGGCATGCTCCGGATCATCCGGGTTCGAGGGAAGATCCAGGGCCGCGCCAAGGCGGTCGGAGCAGGCCGCCACGTCCACGAAAGCAGGCGCTTGCACGATCTGGGCGCCGCGTCGCAGTTCACCGAGCAGGCCGCCCAACAACTCGCCGGTCAGCCAGTCGGCCAGCCATCCGGCCCGCTTCTTGGCGTACTGCGCTTGCAGGCGGGAGAACAGGCGGGCGGCGGCCTTTCCGACGCCCTCGGTGGTCCCGCTGACGATCGCCTCGCCGCCGCCGGTCAAACCGCCCGTGACCGCCAGTTCCACGGCCAGGTTGCCGGCCTGGTCGACGAGCACGTCGGCCAGGCCCCAACTGCTCACCACCAGGGCCACGGTAATGGTAGGCCGGGCCAGGGCCCACGCCTGGTCCAACGACTGGAGCATGAGCACGGCCTTGGGATTCGCCTGCCGCCATGCGTCGAGTTCGGCCCGCAGAAACTGCCGGTAATCGTCATCGACGGCGGGCAGGCGCCGGTGGGCCGCCGTCACGCGCCGCAGCAGTTCGGCACGGCTGCTGCCGGCCAGGAGTTGC
This sequence comes from Planctomycetales bacterium, assembly GCA_007122045.1. Classification (GTDB taxonomy): domain Bacteria; phylum Planctomycetota; class Planctomycetia; order Pirellulales; family Thermoguttaceae; genus PWXP01. Next base: position 1,999 of record SKJM01000268.1, read on the forward strand.
CGGAGTTTCGGGCGGAGGGTCTCGTTGCCCACGGCGGCGAGCCGCTGCAACTCGTCGTACATCTTGCGGACCGCCACGAGGATGGCTTCGCGTTCGCGGGCGTGGAAGGCTTCGAGGGGATCAGGGGCGGGACCCGTCACGGCGCCGCGCGCGGCCCGGATCGGCCATGCCAGTCCCCGGCCCACCGTCCGGTAGAAAGTATGGATGTGCTGCGACCACGGGCGCCGCGTCGAATGCCACCACTGGCGGATCTCGTCGACCAGGACGCTCACCGGCAACGACGGCCAGGCGAGCCGCGCCAGCTCGGAGGCCTCCAGCGCCTGCGCCGCCGCGGTATATTCTTCCGCCGCCCGCCGCAGTTGTTCCATGTAGCCGCCCACGCCCTCGCGGGCGTCGAGCACGCGGCGCAGCGCCCCGCGGAAGGTGCGCACCTTGATCGCGTCGAAATGCATCGCCGCCAGTTCGTCGCGCAGGTCGGCCGGGGCCATTGGCGGATCGAGTCCCTCGGAACCGAGGGGAAGAAACGGCAACCGCAACTCCTCGGCGGCGCGGCGGTCGTGCGGAATGGCATAGACCAGTTCGGGCTCGGCGCCCGTCTCGCTGCGGAAGGTGGCCAGCCACGCCGGCCAGTAGGGCGCGTCGGCCTCCAGGTCGACCTGGTTGAAGAGGACCACGATGGGCTTGTCGGCCTCGACCGCCGCGCGGAAGAACTGCTTGACCGCGGCGTCGTTGTACTTCTGCTGCGTGAGCACGGCCAGCAGCACGTCGGCCGACTGCCGGATTGCCCGCGCACGCTCCCAGTTCACCTCGACGTCGCTGTCGACATCGGGCGCATCGATCAGCAGCAGCCGCTCCGGCACGCG
>SKJM01000445.1 GCA_007122045.1 Planctomycetales bacterium
CATTACCGACATTCGCCGGGCCGAGCAAACGAATTACGCCCGGGTGCTGGCCGAGGGCATTGTCAACGCGGTCCACCAGCCCCTGCTGGTTCTCGACGACCAGTTGCGGGTAGTGGCCGCTAACCGGGCGTTCTACCGGGCGTTCCGTACCACGGCGGGCCAGACGAGGGGCCGGTTGGTTTACGAACTCGGCCACGGCCAATGGGACCACCCCGACCTGCGCCACCTGCTCGAAGAAATCATTCCCCAAGATAACCAGTTCGACGGGTTCGATCTGGTCCACGAGTTTCCCGGCATCGGACGGAAGCGGGCCGTGCTCGACGCGCGGCGCATCGACCAGGAAGGCGATCTGCCGGACCTCGTCCTGCTAACCGTGCGCGAGTTGACTGATGCTTGAACGACAACCCGACCTGACGTACGATCCGCAAGCCCTGCGACAGCAGGCCGAGCAGACGGCCGCCGCACGGGCCGCCGCCGCGCGGGCCGCCGCCGACGACGAGCTGCCGCCGCCCGAGGAACTTCCGCGGCTCGTTCACGAGTTGCAGGTCCACCAGATCGAACTCGAAATGCAGAACGCCGCGCTGCGCGAGGCCCAGGCCGAGTTGGAAACCTCGCGCGACCGCTACGCCGATCTGTTCGACTTCGCGCCGGTCGGCTACGTGACCGTGGACGAGGCCGGCGCCGTGTGCGCAATCAACCTCACCGCCTGCACCATGCTGGGCGTCGAGCGGGGGTGGGTACTCGGGCGGCGGCTGGCCGCGCACGTCCATGCCGCGGCAAAGGACCGCTTTGTCGAGTACCTGCGGGCGTGCCGCGACGCGGAAGGCGGCGAGGAGCTGACCGGCGAGTTCGGCCTGGCCGAAACCCCGGAAGGCGAGTTGTCCGTGCTGGTGCGCACCGCCATTGCCGCCGACCCGCACACCCGCCGGCGCGAATTTCGCATGGCATTGATCGACATCAGCGCGCACAAGCGGGTGGGGGAACTGCGGGCCTTGAACGAGACGCTGGAGCGGCGCGTGGCCGAACGGACCGCCGCGGTGCAACTGCTGTGCGATATTGCGTCGGCGGCCAACCGGGCACAGACGGTGGAAGAGGCCCTCGAATTCTGCCTGCGGCGGGTGGCCGAACACACCGGCTGGCAATTCGGTTGCGCGTGGCTCCCCGCCAAAGACGACCCCGACCTCCTCGTGCCCGCCTACACCCACGGCCCGGCCGGCGATCAGCGCCGCGGCGCCTTCCGTGAATGGACCCTCCAAAGCTCGCTGCGGCGCGGCGAGTGCCTGCCGGGCCGCGTCTACCTGACCGCCGGTGCCGATTGGGTCACCGACTTGTCCCGCGGGTTGCAGCCCGAACGCGCGGAGCGGGCGCGGCAGTTGGGCCTGACGGCCGTGGTCGCCTTTCCCATCCTGGCCGAAAGCCACGCCATGGGAGTGCTCGAGTTTTTCTCCGAAATGCAGATTGGTCCCAATTCCGTGACGAGCGACCTGTTGGCCGGCGTGGGGACCCAGCTTGGCCGGGTGATCGAACGCAAGACGCTGCAAGACCGCCTGCTCACGCTGTCCGAAGACGAACATCGCAGCATCGGCCAGGAACTGCACGACGACGTGGGCCAGGAACTGACCGGGCTGGCATTGCAGGTGGAGACGCTGGAGGAAATGCTGCCCGAGCCGCAGGGACGCGTGGGCCAACTCGCGGCGAAGATCGGCGAAGCCATCGCCCGCATCCGTCGCAAACTTCGGAACCTTTCCCGCGGGCTGGTACCCATGGAAATCGACGCCCCGGCCCTGGAGACCGCCCTGGAGGGCCTTGCCCTGCAAATGAACGAAGAGACACGCGCCGCGTGCACGTATAGCAGCCGCGGCCGGGCGCGCGTGGCCGATCGCCGAACGGCCACGCAGCTCTACCGCATCGCCCAGGAGGCGGTGTGCAACGCCGTGAAACACAGCCGCGCCAAGAACGTGGAAATCGAACTGGCCGTCGATGGGGCCGCCGCCGTGCTGGAGGTCCGCGACGACGGCCGCGGCCTGCCCGCCGCGGACGAGCCGACGACGGGCATGGGCCTGCACATCATGCGGCATCGGGCAGGGCTGATCGGCGGCACGCTCACGGTCGAGCCGGCCCCCGACGGCGGCACCCGCGTCCGATGCCGCGTGCCGAGCGACCGCGAAAAGCGGGAATAAATTCCCGCACTGCAAAGAAAAGCCGGTTATTTGCGGCTCTTGATCGGCCCGATTCGCACGTTGCGTTTCATAAGACGGCCGCCGTGCAGGTCGACGGCGGCCTCGCCGTAATCGTGCATCTGTTGAACCTGCTTCATGCACACGGTTCCGCCGTGAATCTCGTACCCGATCTGAACCTCCGGGCGGCCGTAAAAGCTGTGCATCACCAGTCGGGCGTCACGTAAGGCAGCCGAGTCATGGGATTGAAGCTGAAGTTCACGAAGGTGACGCCCCGCTCGCCGAGCTGTTGGACCCAGGCGCCCCAGCCGGCCTCGCTGCCGCCAAGCAGTACCCGGGCATTGCCGCCGCCGCTGCCGTCATGGTCGCTTCCCCGCCGGGGCAAGCCCGGCGGGGAAGGGGCGGAGCGGTCGGGGCGGGCGCTGGGGGTAGCTGGCTAAAGCCATCCATCCGCTCCAGCGCAATCCGTGTTGCCAAAAGTAACAAATGTGTTATACTTGGCTACATGGATAACAGCTTTGCCACGATAGAACGTATCCAGGTGCTTACCGTGAGGATTCTCGCCACCCATCCGGCGGGTCGCGGGCTTTACCTGGTCGGCGGCTTTCGATATCGGTTGCTCAATGAAAGCGCGCGAGCTTCCAGCGATATCGACTATCACTGGGAAGGCGACCTTCAGAGTA
>SKJM01000137.1 GCA_007122045.1 Planctomycetales bacterium
CGCCGCCCGAAGGCGGGACTCCAACGCGTGGAAGCGACGCCTGAAGGTGGGATTCCAACCTGGCCCGCGCCGAACCGGTCAGCCGTTGTTGTTTTCGGAGGGCTTTTCCAGCCAGTTGGTCGCTTTCAACGCCTCGATTCGTCTTCGTACCTCGTCGGCTAGTTCGGGGCAATCCCGGCAGAGTTCTTCGACCGACAGTTCCTCACCCTGTTGGCGCAGGTCGTCCCACCGTTCGAGCAGTTCCTGGATCCGGTCGTCTTGGATGTTGTCGTTCACTCGTGACGTTCCTTTGCAAGTGCACGGTAAAGCAAGTAGCGGGCGGAATACCATCGCCGTCTTACCGTGCGTTCGCTGACGCCCAGAACCAGCGCCGCTTCTTGTTGCGTCAATCCCTCGAACCACAGCAGGTTGACCACTTCCCGCTCTTCGCCGGGCAGTGCGTCGAGGATTTCGTAGAACCCCACCCATTCCGGAAGGGTGCTCGGTTCGCAGGCGCAGGGTGTTACCTTGGCGTCGTACACGTCCTTGTGAGTATAGGCGCCCGCTCCTTCGGGGCCGAAATGCCGTCGGGCCAAGTCGATCAAAGTGCGGCGGATCTGGGTTGCGGCAAGGCCGAAGAACCCGGCAACCGAGTCCGGCTGCACGTGCTCCAGGCTGCGATGGAGCCGCAAGAGCGATTCTTGAAGTACGTCGTCGCACTGCTCCCATCGTTGAAGTCTAGGGTAACCGCGAAGCATCCTTCGGGCAAGCCGCCGGAGCCGCTCGCACGAGTGGTTGATGACCTCGTCGCGGGCGCCCTGGGGGTCTTCACCGGCCCGAAGGCGGTCCAGCCACGACTGAAGCCGAGACGCATACTCGTCCTCGCCCATAGCATACCCTCCCCCGAGTAGCGCGGGCTTGGCCGGGGCCTGAAACGACCTCAGCAGAAAAACGGCGGTGGCCATCCCACGAGTGGCATATACGCGACTATTTGTATTATAGCGGCATCCGCAATTCCGGACAACCTGCCCTGGCGGCCCAACCCACACCCCCACAGAGACGTGCATCGCGATCTTCCTGCCGATTTTTTGGCCGGTTCTCGGCTCCATTTACGCTCTTCCAGGTGGAGGCTTCGTGTGCAAGTGCACCCGCTTGGCGGCTGTCCCACCGGCCGGCGGCCAAGCGAATTTCCGCCGCCGGTTTGCGAAGAACCGGTCCCGCCGACAGCTTACTGATCCAACTCCCTGCCCCACCCCCCGACAGTGCCGCCATCCCTCGGACGCCGACGGCATTCGTCCGCCCTTTCCAAGAGACCTATGAAGCCCTTCATCCTTGAATTCATTGGCGGCTGCTGGGATGGCATGAACTTGCACAGCGACTCGCCGGACCCGGTCGAGGTGAAGCTCGCCATGGCGTGCTATGCCGAAACCCTGGGAGGCACCGAAGGAAAAACGACCGTTCTACCCTCCGAATATGGGACTCGGCGAGGGAGCAGCCGGGGGCGCAAGTACGTGGTGGCCCACCGTGTGGAGGTCGAGAAGGAGTTACTCATCCGCCTGGACCTCTGTTGCGACGATCCGGGTGCCGCCGATTTGTCGCCATGCAGACGAGTTCTCCTCGATTTCGAGGGCGGGTGCCTGCACGGTCTCCGACTCGACAGCCATTCGCCCGACGTCAACGAAGCGTTGCTTGCCACGTCGTGGTATTGTTTGACGGAGCAGGGAAAAACAGGGGCTACCTTGGGCCGCGGCATGCACGGGTTACCCCACGTCATCCGGCAGAAGACAGCCGGGCTTCGCGGTACGGATGACTACCAAGTCGTCCGCCGGGAGGAACACGAGCACCAAACGGTCGTGTGCTTTCAATGCCAGACCGGCCCGGAACACCCTCGCCCGAAAACGGCGCCCGGCGACCGAGGGCGCGCATGACGCCGGCGCCGGGCATCCGCCGCTCAGCGGCGCCCGGCCCAATCCGGCACCCGGACGCCGGTGGCGGAATCCAATCCCGGCGCGAAGGGTTTCAGATCGAGCACCGGCGTGCCGTCGAACGCATCGATCTTCTCCACCTCGAGCACGTTGTCTTCGACGCCGACCACCTTGCAGAGCGTCAACGCGATCAAGTTCGGTCGAACCGGGGCTCGGCAGGCGAACACGCCGGTGCGCGGATTGTTTTGATCGCCCCGGGGATGCACTTGAAGGACCGCCCGGCGCTGCGGCGTGTCGTTCTTGTGGAACCACCAGATGACCTGGACGTGCGACCACCCGTCCAGGCCCAGCAGCCCTGCCTGGTACTTCTCGTCGAGGACGATCAGGGTTCGCCCCTCCGTTCGCTGGACCCGGCCGATGGGACGGACGGTAAACGTCGTCTCGTCCTGCTCCTCGGCGGCGGCCGCCGCATGCGGGAAGAGGGAAGCGAGCAGTACGAGTGTGAGAGTCAGGCAATGCATGATGGTTGGCTCCGGTGTGGTAAGGGGGTGGTGATGGGCGATGCCCTACCGATCTGCCGCCCTGAGCAACCGGGCATCGAGCCAGTTGGCATGATCGAGCACGTGGGCGCGTTCGGCGAAATCGACCACCAGGTCGAGCCGGTCGGCGCCGGCGACTTCGAGGTCGACCGCCTTGGGGGCCTCTCCGCCGCGGACCGCGCCACTGCTGAACCGCTCTTGCCCGTCGATGAACACGCGGAACCGCACGCTGCCGCGCCCGCCGGTCGCATCGTCCACGCCCACTTCCGACTGGAACCGCTCGTAGCGGCCGTCGAGCCGGTAGGTGAGCCGGGCCGCCGTGTGCATGCCCAGCCCGGTGAGATAGGTGCGGCCCCCGCAACGGAGCCGCCCGCCGGCAACGCTGCGGTCGAGGCGGTAGGGCCACGACAGTTC
>SKJM01000689.1 GCA_007122045.1 Planctomycetales bacterium
CGCCTCGTCCCACGACATCGCATTGACCCGCCGGAACCCTTCCATCACGTCGCCCTCGCCCGCGTAACGGTACGCCGTCAACACCGAGGAGTGGCAGTGCAGGCAGGCGCCCGGCTGGGGGCGCTGCTCGACCCGGGCGGTGTGGTCCTGGTCGTGCAGCATATAGGCGTGGCCGCGGGCCTCGCGGTAATCGAGCGAGAAGGCATGGCCCGACCACATGGTGCGGAGCCACGGGTACACGTCGAGCTTCTGGGCGGGGACGGCGTCGCTGCCGCCGTAGCGGGTGCGCTCGTAATCGACCGTGCGCATGTAGCTTTCGTACTGGCGCGGCCAGTTTGCGCCCCACACGGCCGGGTCGATGGTGTCTTCGTCGATCTCGACCACCCGCTGGAAGGGTGTCCGCGCCTCCTGCTTGCGCTCGAAAATGGTCATTAGTAAGGCATGGGTGAGCACCGTACCAATGGCGGCGATGACGATGATGACCGTGTATACCACGACGGTCCGCTTCGGCGTGGGCAAGCGATGCTTTTTGGGCGGCACCGGGCCGGAGGGCGTTTCGCCCGTGGGGGTATCATCGCGTGACGGCGGGGGAGAATCGGTGCTCATGGGACCTGCTCCTTTCAATCTTTTGGGAATGGGCGGCGCTCGGCCGGGGGGGAAACTTCATGCCAGCGGGCGTACAACCGCGGACGGCCGGCATGACCCACCTCGGCGTGGCAATGCACGCACGACACCCGGCCGGGGGCCCCGACGGGTTCCGCATGCGCGAGCATGGCGGCAACCATCGATCCATGGCAGCGAACGCAATTGTTCTCGAGGATGCGGAGGTTGCGCGGTTTGATCCGGATCGGCTCGTGAAAATCTTCGAAGGTAAACGCCCACGAGTGGAAGAAACCGTTGTCGGCCTTCGAGACGATGCTGTGCGGGAAGTCGTCGGGCAGGTGGCAGTCGACACACGTGGCGACCGCCCCGTGACTGCTCTGCACCCACGTATCGAAATGCGGTTGCATAATGTGGCAGTTCACGCAGGTTTCCGGATCATCGCTGAAGTACGACCAGCCTTCGCCGTAGTGGAAAGTGTACCCCCCGGCGCCGAGAAACCCGCCCACCACCACGGCAGCCATCAGGCCGGCCAGCGAAACGCCCCATCGTTGCAACATTGGCTGGTCCCTGCGTGTCTTGGACACCGTCCGGGCGGCCTCACTTCGCCATCCCGCCGGTTTGCCCTCGTCTCGGTAATCTTACGCAATCCACACGCCAAATACCAGACGCCGGGGCCGGAATCAGGCATTGGCAGACCGCGGTTCCGCATCCGGGTCCGGTCTGGCTTGGCGACGGAACGAACCTCCCGATCCCCTACTCACGGCCCAATGCGCCACGCACAAGCCGCTTGCCGGCCCCGCGGCCGTCCGGCTTTGCTGCCTCGCCGGCGGCCAGGCTGTTAGCGAGGGGAGGCTGGGGGCTTTAGGGTAAGGCCGTCGGTCGCCACGATTTTCTCGATTTTGACGATTCTGCGGCCGATAACGTTCAGGGTAGGCTTCGGATTCAGGCTCTTCCATTTCCAGGTGCAGACTGCTGAGTTGGAGGCCCGCCTTTAGGCGGCTTCTTCTTGCCGGCTAAAGCCGGGACTCCAACGGGGAACGATTCGCACCCAGAAACGGAAGTGCCCGGCTTTATCGTCACCGACCTGCGCCAATCTCGGCCCGCGCAAATAGTTTGGGGAATTGACCATGCTCAAAAGGCTCTCCGTTTTCACGCTCTTGGCAACGCTCTTGGCAACGCTCTTGGCCGTGGGCGGCGGCTGCACGGCCTGTCACATGGGGCACCGCCCGTTGCGGCCGGGCATCGTGTGCGATCCGACCTACTGCACCAGTACGTGTGGGCCGATAGGGGGCGCCTCATGCGGGGTCGGTTGCGGCACGGCGGAATGCGATCCGTGCGATCCGTGCGGACCCTGCTACTATGGAACGTATTGTCCACTGGGCCCGCTTGCCTTCATTGGCCAACTCTTCCGGCCCATCACTTGGATGGGTCCCTCCTGCGGAGAACGCTATTGGGGCGGCTATTGCAGCCATCCGCCCGATTGCTGCGACCCCTGCGACTCGTACGGCAACTATACGGGCATGCACGTGCGCAATCATCCGCGCGGGCTCGGCCGCGCCCACGGTGCGTGGGCTGACTACTGTTGCGACAGCGGCTGCACCACCGGCGGCTGCTCCCCCGCCAGCGCTGAGTATGCCGGCGCGCCTCCCTCGGGCCAACCCGTCCGGCAGCAGCCGGCTTACCTCGGGCAGCATCCGCCCCTGGTGCGTCCACCCCTCGGTTCGGCGCCATCCCAGCCGGCTCCTGCCTCGCATTATTCGCCGCGGGTGATTTCGGTCGACGACCAGGTTGTCGGCGGTCAGGGGGCGAGCCCGATGACGACCGCCCGGCGAATCGAGGCCGTGAGGCAGCGCTAAAGCAACCAGCACGCCCCGCCGTGCCGTCCGCCAAAGTCCCGAGAAATTACCCCTTCGCCGCGGCCACTACGCCCTCGACGGTAATGCCGAAGTGCTGGTAGGCGACTTTCCACGGCGCGGAGGCCCCGAACCCGCTCATGCCGACAAACGCGCCGCTCGGGCCGATCAGCGCGTCCCAGCCCTGGCGCACCCCGGCCTCGACGCCCACGCGGCGCGTCACCTTGGGCGGAAGCACCGTGTTGCGGTAGTCGTCCGGCTGCTCGGCGAACAACTCGAAGCAGGGCATGCTCACCACCCGGGCCGCAACGCCCTCGGCCGCAAGCTGCTCGCGGGCGGCCAGGCACAAGCTCACCTCGCTGCCGGTGCCGATAAGGACCACTTCGGGCTTGCCGCCG